>NZ_JAMXXL010000023.1:0-62570 GCF_024129685.1 Acinetobacter lwoffii
ACTAAAGCGTTTAGCCATTTTTACATCTCCAAAGATTAAAATTAAACTATCTTTAGAGGGACCGATTGTCCAGTATCTTGGCTAGGATCAATTTGACGTTCATTACCTTGTAGAGCTAAATAAACTTTCGAAAAATTATCAGTTCTAATTTCTGTTATAGGAATACTTATATTATCTACAAAACTAAAGTGTGTTTTAGAAATAGAATCCTCTCCTCCCTTTTCCCAACTAATAAAAATCAGATTATTTGCTAATTTAGCTCTATGTTCATCATTTGACATCATTTCTGAGATAGAACATAAAATAGATCTTATATTTTCATCATTCATAGAATAACCAATGAATATAATTGGATGTTCTAAAAATATTGAGAGAAGCTTTGCTGCTAAATATCTATTCTTTTTATGAAAATCCTCATAATCATTTTTTGTTAAAACTAGTGATTTTGGATCTGTACAACATCCATGAATTTTATAAATTTCAGCTATTTTTTGAGGATTTGAAAACAGCAAATTTCCTTGACCTACATAAACTTTATAATTTTCTTCTTCAAAGAGATGCTCTAAAAGTAAATCCCAATTTGTCGTAATAATTCCATCAATAATCGTTTTCTTTGATGTAAGAATATTTAATTCATCTAGTAGTTCTTTCTTATGAATATCTAATGATTTTAGATAATTACAAATATCATATCTTAATGGAGAAGATATATGAGCATACCAATCCGGCTGACTAGATATTATGTGTGAATCAGATAGTGACCACCAATAATCAGAATATGGCTCTGCCATTTTTTCCTCTGCCAATGCTAGATCACCGTTACTTTCACTGATATAACGGATAAATCCTGAAGGTAAATTCGATCCAAATCGACTTAGTAAACCTTTCCAATCTTCTAAGCCTAGATAACGTCTTGAGAATCCTGAGCCTATAAAAAGAAATGGAGCTGTTGGACTTTCTTTAATTATTTCTTTTAAACTTTCCGTAATATCCAAAAAGGACCCCAAATTATAAAATATGTATTTAAATGATTATAGTAATGGTAGTTAGTTTATTTTTCCATCAGAACACCTCTATAGCCAAATTATGTTTAATTTTTATAAATGTTATTTATTTGTAAAATTGGTTTATTTCTCAATCATTTAAAACTTATTTATAAATTACTTAAATTTTATATGCGTATGATCAAGCCTCTTTTTTTCTATTTCCTTAAAAGGGTTTATATGAACATGCTTAAAACAATGATCGCAACTGCAATCGTAGCGACTTCTGCATCTGCAATGGCAACTGAAGCTCAAGTTGCGCCAGCAACTGTTGTAACTAAAACAACCCAAACTGTTGCCAAAGAAGCTGCTGCACCTGTACAAGCGAAAGTTGAAGCGACTCAAGCGACTGTTGCTGCAACTCAACAAGCGACTGAAACTAAAGCTGAAGCAGTAAAAACAGAAGCGACGACTCAATTAGAAACAGCTCAATCTACAGCAGAACAACACGTTGACGCTGCGAAAACTGAGGCAGTAGAAACCAAAGATACGGCTGCTGAAAAAGCAGAAGTAAAAGCCGAGAAAAAAGGCTGGTTCTCTTGGTTTAAAAAAGCAGCTTAAGATTTTTTAAGCATAAAAAAAGATGTCAGCCTGACATCTTTTTTTGTTTTGGATGATTTAATTTATTTTCAGAAATTAAAAGACTTAATCTTATTTAAACCTTTTGCGCCAACATGGTGGCAAAGTGCTGTTTAATCCGCTGGCCCTGCTCATCGACACGATACAGCTCACCGATATCTTCATTGTATTTCACAATATTCCAGCCCTGATAATATCTTCGCAACTCTCCCGGCTGAAAAGCAAATGGAAAATCGGCTTGTGCCGGAATATCTGGCGTATCCATGGCACAGACAATCAGGTTATAGCCACCCGGCACGGTCGCCTGCTGCATCTGTGCAATGAGCGGTGGAATGGTTTTCGCCTCAAGGAACATCATCACCACGGTACAGTAGATAAAGTCATATTGGCCTGCAATGCTGGTATCCGTGTTGAGGTCGCGGCGCTGTACCTGCACATGATTAATCTGCTCGGTCTGCACAATCTGTCTTAAGGTTTGCAAACTGTTTTCGTTGACATCCCAGGCATCGACATTAAAGCCGTTCTGGCTCAAATAAAGCACATTACGCCCTGTACCACAGCCGACATCCAGCGCACGACCACCTTTTAAATAGGGCATGGCGGCCAGCACTTCAGAATGGGTAGGATTTAACTGATATTTCTTGATGAAGTAATCCTCAGGCCGGCAGTAAAAACGCAGCTGGCATTCGATATTCTCACTGGCAGAAACAATTTTGTGCCAGGCCTCAGGCTCAATAAATGGCGGTTGCTGCTCTGGTGTAAACACATGCTCGGATTGCACTGCGCCAGATTCTTCCAGCATGGCAAAACGCAGCTCACCTTTTAATACTGTCAGTTTCGCCCAGGTACCCGCTTTGGTATTGTGCTGATTCTTGAAGCCCTGAGGAATACTCTGCTGAGTCCAGACTGGAAGTTCCTTATAACATTTCAACTGTTGCATAATTTTTTGCCCTCCATATCATCCATGCTCCGCCTGTCATTCTTTTGGCAGCGGTAATTAATTCAGCATAGCCTGTTCAAATCGGAATTGGAATCAGCGCCTGTTCGCGCTGTGCCGATGCAACAGCAAGATCAATACCAGTTTTCTATCAAAATAAAAAAGCTGCCTCTCTTGAGACAGCTCGGTTATCTATCAACGAGGAATATGACGATTCGATTAATGCAGCAGTTCCGACTTTAGCCAGTTGATGTATTTATCCTGATCCATAAAATCCGGTGCGCTCCCCAGATCCAGACTGAAATACTGCTGATTGAACTGAATCACAATCTGTTCGGTATAGTGCCAGTCCTCGATCAGCGTGAAATATTGATCCAAGAACAACCGGTTCTTGTCCCCGTTATTCATCCTTTGTAATTTTGGACATGTTTTATTTGCGACAAACTCACCGTACACCTGCTGAATATCAGCAAAAACCTGAATTGTTTGCATGACTCACCTGCTTAAATGTTATGTCGTGATCTGTGCGACCCTTTCAATTTAGCAAGCGAGTTTGAACAGCAGATGACAGTCCTATGGCAATCCTGTCATCTCAGTCAGGCTACAACTTGTTTTCAACCGCTTTCTGGTTAGCGCTCGCCACTCGTTCCGTCTGTTTATTCAGGTGCAGCATTTCTTTATACAGCGCATTAAACTCTTGCACGGCTTTATCGTCATAGAACATAAAGGTATTATTTTTCTTTTGCCATTTATGCTTTTTCAGTACTGCAAATAAGGCATCGGCCTTGGCCAGAGTCTGTTTTTCAATTTCAAAAATGACATGTGCATTACTATTTTGCTGACTGTCTTTCAGGGTCAGGCTCAGTTGCTGGCGATAACGGTTTTTAATATCCAGTTGCTGTGCCTTGTCGATCAGCTCGGCATCGCGCTGCTGGATTTTCTGCTGATAGCTGTTCACAATTTGATGGACTTGCTTGAGCATCGCTTCCGTTTCTTTATAGCCTTGTGCCTGATCCTTGGCCAAGCGGTCGATATTCAGAAAATTCTGCCAGTTGGCGGCTTTTAAGTCGCGTAGATACTGATTGCGTTCCTCGGCACTGTCGCGCAATTGCCCCAGCATAAATTCTGCCATGATGGCATAGTCACCATCCAGACGGTCATCCTCAAGTTCAATCTGAATTGGTTTAGACCAGTCCTGTGCCTGCTGCGCAATGCTCTCGGTTTTTTCTTCGAGCACGGTTTCATATTCGAGCAGCTCGGCCTGATGTTTTTGCTGAACCGAATTCTGATAAAACAGCCCAATAAAAATTGCCAGTGTCACAGCGGCTACAATCATAAAAACACGCGGCATGTATACGCTCCAGCTCTGTCAGTCAGATCTTGTTGATTTACATCCACTATGCTTATTTTTTAAACACAATTCAAGGCATTTGATTTTTCCAATAATATGTCTAGCTTAGACAGAAATTGCTCCTCTCACAAAGCTACCCTTTCCCAGAACACTATTTTGTCGATCTCATTGCATGTTAGCTTTGACAAGCTCGTTAAACAAAGTTATCTAGACCGACAGGCACACATTATGGGGAGTCAAACGGCAGGCTCAGATTCAGCCGGTTCGGATCGAATTGTTCCCGAACAATATTCACATTGGTGGCATCGCGGTTAATTCCAAAAGGTTGCAGCAATACATATACCCCATTTCTTGGGTCTGAAGACTGCAAGCCTTGTGCGATGGCCAATACATATTCACGGAACACTACAGGCAAGCTATCCAGATCAGGATCGGCAGGTGCACGCATCACATCTATATTCGCGACCACATCACCATCCACGCTATAGGCCTGAATTTCACGTTCAATTTTCATCAGGCGCATTTGCAGAGCCTTACGCTGGCTGTTCTGTTCCTGATAAGGCAACATTTTTTCAGTCACGGCGCGCAGTTCCGGTTCCGCCATGACAGTCAGAGTCGGCAAGACGACAGAATCAGCAGCAGGCGCAGCATGGCTTAATATCGGTAGGCTAAAAACAGTACAGGCCGTAAGAAAGCCGAGTTTAATTGGTGTTAGGAGATTCATCATTTTCACCCTCGTTTGGAAAAGGGAAAGCGTCAAAGCTAAATCTTACAAATAATGCCAGTGCCTATTGTTAAGTTTGATAAACGGTCAATGATGCATAAAAAGGCAGGAAACGTTGAAAAAGAAGAAATTGAAACAACTGAAAAATAGAAAAGAATGCTGATCTGGTTTTGGTGAAAACAAAAAAAATCCCCAAACCAAGTTTGAGGATTTTTTGTATATGGTGGCGAGACCCAGGATCGAACTGGGGACACACGGATTTTCAATCCGTTGCTCTACCTACTGAGCTATCACGCCGATGCGGTGTATTAAGCCGTATCTAGCCTCATTAGTCAATCAAAATTATGAAAAAAATATTTGAGTGGCTGATTTTTGGCCTAAAAAAAATCCCTGATGGGATCAGGGATTGAAAACTTTGAAATCGTTTTAAAATATGGTGGCGAGACCCAGGATCGAACTGGGGACACACGGATTTTCAATCCGTTGCTCTACCTACTGAGCTATCACGCCGATGTCGCGTATTAAACAGTTTCAGTTGTAAATCGTCAAGAGCAGAGAGAATAATTTTCTTCAAATGTTTACTTTTCCATCAACTCGCGTCAATTTGAGTCATAAATCGAACAGTGTTTACCAAAGACCTCAGCAATAAAACAGATTTAAGCGGTTATTTACATAAAAAAGCAGCCTAACGGCCGCTTATGGTTGATCGATTTTCAGATTTTTTCCAGATTGGCCAGACAACGATGAATGGCCCCACAGCCCGGCACAAAGTTTTTCACGCCTTTTTCTTCTTCCATCCGGCAAACCTCGCTCACCAGCCTTTCTGCCACACCACGACCGCGATTGGCCGGATGTACTACGATATTTTCCAGAATGCGGCTTTCACCCTGTCCGGTGCACCAGATTGCCCCAATAATTTTGCTATTAAATTCTGCGCTATAAACTGAGGTATACTGTGCAAGGTTTTGCTCTAGTTGTTCCATGGCATCTGCCCCGTCACTAAATTCAGGGCTCGTGTCATACAGTCGCTCAAGCTGGCTGCGCACTTCGTCATTTTCTAAAGAAGTATAAGCATGTACGGTGATAGGCATTGATAAACCCTCCTGAGCAATCTAATATGCGGTGACTTCGTCACGGCGAAAAATATTTTCTACATCAATCATTTTGACGTATTTGAGGAACGTGTCTATGACAGATCGTATCAGTGAAGTGGTAAGAAATACCAACGAAACCAAAATTCGAGTTCGTTTGAACCTCGACGGTACTGGTCAAGGCACCTTAAACACGGGTATTCCCTTTTTAGATCATATGATTGATCAAATCAAGCGTCATGGCCTGTTTGATATTGATATTCATTGTGATGGCGATCTGGAAATCGATGACCATCATACTGTGGAAGACTGCGGTATTACGCTGGGTCAGGCATTTGCACAGGCATTGGGCGATAAAAAAGGCCTGAAACGCTATGGTCATTTCTATGCGCCACTCGATGAGTCTTTAAGCCGTGTCGTGGTAGATCTGTCTGGCCGTCCGGGTCTGTTTATGGATATTCCATTTACCCGTGCCATGATCGGCCGTTTTGATGTGGATTTATTCTCTGAGTTTTTCCAGGGCTTTGTAAACCACTCCTTGATGACGGTACATATCGACAACCTGAAAGGCAAAAACAGCCATCACCAGATCGAAAGCGTATTTAAAGCATTCGCGCGTGCGCTGCGTATGGCCTGTGAAGTCGATCCACGTGCTGCCAATACGGTAGCTTCAACCAAAGGTACACTGTAATGACCCGTATTGCCCTTCTTGATTATGGCATGGGAAATTTGCACTCTGCGGCAAAAGCATTAGAACATGTCGGTGCCACGGTTGATGTGACCAATGATCCAAAACTGATTGCACAAGCAGACAAGATTGTTTTTCCGGGCGTAGGCGCGATGCGTGACTGTATGCAAGGCATGCACGAAGCCGGGATTGATGAAGTGGTACGCAATGCCGTATTTAACAAACCGGTATTGGCCATTTGTGTCGGCATGCAAGCCTTGATGCAGCATTCTGAAGAGAATGGTGGTACCGATGCACTGGGTATTTTCGAAGGTGCGGTTAAGCATTTCCCAGAAATGGCGGGCTTAAAAGTGCCGCATATGGGCTGGAACCAGGTGCATCAGGCTGATCCAGAGCATCCGATGTGGAACAATATCGAACAGGACGCGCGTTTCTACTTTGTGCACAGTTACTATGTAGAACCACAAGATTCAGAATTGGTGGCAGCTACTTGTACCTATGGCATTGAGTTCTGCACAGCGATTCATAAAGAAAACCTGTTTGCGACCCAGTTCCATCCGGAAAAGAGCCATACCGCCGGTTTACAGTTATTGAAAAACTTTGTGGATTGGAAAATCTGATTTTCCTTTCGCCTAAAAAGCTCGCAAATTGCGGGCTTTTTTATTGATTTTTTTTTACACTTTTCATTTATAAAAAATCCCTTTATCACAGACTTACTTATAAAAAATCTAATGAAAACAAAGGAAAAATAATGAGTAATACAATTCAGGATTCGGGGTGGAATGCATCAGGACGTTTTGGGCGACGTTCGTATATCGCATGGAATATGCTGCTGGGTTTTTGCTTTATGATCATCGGGATCATTGCTGCTTTCATTTTACCTGGAATGAGTCCAGAGACTTTAGATGGTAAAATGTCCATGCCTTTAATGGTGCTGTTGGTTTTGATCTACGGCGTTGCGATTTATTTTAGCGTGATTTTTTTAATTCGTCGTTTACATGACCGTAATCATAATGGCTGGCTTTCTTTACTGATTTTTGTGCCGGTCGTAAACCTTGTCTTTACACTTTACCTGTTATTGGCACCCGGTCACAACGAAAGTAATGAATATGGCCCTCCACGCACGACACGTGGCTGGGAAACGCTTTTGGTGGTGCTGTATCTGGTACTCGCGGTTATTTTGGCCGCCTTTGCTGTCCCTGCTTATCAGAATTATGTTGAACGTGCTCAACAGGCGCAGATGGAACAGAGTAGCTATCACACTGATTAAACCTATTTAAATTCTGCATAAAGCCCATTCTGCATGGGCTTTATTTTTGCCTAGAACAGGAAAAGTGATTAAGCTGAACGCATTCATTTCATGATTGAAGCTTATGCAACAGCTGCTGGATACTTTACCAAGCAAGGAACAAATTCAGACCTTTCCTGTATTTAAAAATCTTCCGATGCAACAGATTCAGGTGATTAATCGTCTGGAACAGTGTCATGCCCTTGCACAGGAGCTAAAAAGCCATGCAGTCCTGGGTTTCGATTCTGAATCCAAACCGACCTTTAAAGTTGGTGAGGTTTCTACCGGGCCACATCTGATTCAGCTGGCCACTTTAGATAAAGCCTATTTATTTCAAATGAATGATTCGATCTGGGATTTTCTTAAACCGATCTTTGCCAGTCGCGAGCAGATCAAGGTCGGTTTTGGCCTGAAAAATGATGCGCACCTGTTCCGTAAAAAAGGCATTGAACTGAATAGTGTGATTGAACTGTCCAAATGTTTTAAAGCTTTTGGTTTAAACAATCCGGTCGGATTAAAAAATGCCATGGCTTTGCTATTTCAAGTAAATTTTCCTAAATCCAAACGGATTAGTACCTCGAACTGGGCCAGCAAGAAGCTAAGCCCGGCACAAATTGATTATGCAGCAGCAGATGCCTATGCGCCCGTGCTGGTATTTGAAGAATTGTTGCGGCGGGGTCTCTTACCCAAAGAGATTCCCAATACTTAATCAAGAATCCGTCCTTCATCGACGGCTTAAGTGCTTGCATGGCCTGCTGGTACTGGCAACTTGATGTACGCATGAAAGCTGTGATGAACGCGGTCGATGAGAGAGCTGTGACTTTAGTAGATCTTACAGCTTCGATTATCGACCAGCTCAGTACACGACCCGTTGTGGAAAATCTGATCTCCATTCAAGAGATGGATCATTAAAACCATTAAAATAAATTACCTCACTGCTACCTATCTATAGATAGGTTTTCTTTATTCATACCGTTTAAGAGTTAGAAATTTCGACTTTATTTGCTAAGATGAATACACTCAAATTCATTCTAAAGATTAAGCAAGGAGCGAAAGCATGCTGATCATCCCTGCAATTGACCTGAAAGATGGCAAATGTGTCCGTTTAAAACAAGGTCGTATGGAAGACGATACCGTATTTTCAGACGATCCGGTCGCAACAGCACAGCATTGGGTAAATGAAGGCGCTCGCCGCTTGCATCTCGTAGATTTAAACGGTGCTTTCGCAGGTACGCCAATCCATAAGCCAGTGGTTGAAGCCATTGTCCGATCTCAACCTGATTTGCCGATCCAAATTGGTGGTGGTATCCGTTCTCTGGAAACCATTGAGCATTATCTGCAAGCCGGTGTTTCTTTTGTGATCATTGGCACCAAAGCAGTTCAGGATCCTGAATTTGTTGAAGAAGCATGTCGAAAATTTGCTGGTCATATTATTGTTGGGATTGATGCCATGAATGGCATGGTAGCAACAGATGGCTGGGCCAATGTGACTGATGTCAAGGCTACTGACCTGGCGAAACGTTTTGCCGATGCGGGCGTGTCAAGCATTGTCTACACGGATATCGCGCGTGATGGCATGATGCAGGGTGTGAATATTGAGCAAACCGTGAATCTGGCGCAATACTCAGGTTTGCCTGTGATTGCTTCAGGCGGCGTGACCAATCTGGATGACGTGCGTAACCTGAAAGACCAACCGGGTATTTTAGGTGCAATTACCGGCCGTGCGATTTACGAAGGTACATTAAGCTTGCGTGAAGCACAGTTATTGCTAGATGAGCAACAGGCGCTATAATTAAGTCTGCTGTAAAAGAGGTCTTCGGACCTCTTTTTTATTTTTTTAATTTTCTGATCTCCTGGCATGTCTACACTTATTTCCAAAAATCACTCCGGCTGGATGGTGAAAGCGCCGCAACTCGCCTTGATCCTGATCACCATTATCTGGGGTGGCAGTTTTACTACCGTGCAATACGGGCTGAACTTTAGCAGTCCGATTATGTTTGTCGGCCTGCGTTTTGCTGCAGCAGCGCTTGCCGTCACCCTGATTTCCCTAAAGTCGCTAAAAGGCATGAACCTGAAAGAGGTGTTCGCTGGCGCGGTAATTGGGATCATGATCGCCATCGGCTACGGCACCCAAACTGTGGGTTTGCAGACCATCAGCAGCAGTGAGTCGGCTTTTTTAACGGCCTTGTATGTTCCGCTGGTTCCGATCCTGCTCTGGCTCATGTTCCGTAAAAAACCGCATGTCATGACCTGGATCGGAGCGCTGTTTGCCTTTATCGGTCTGGTGTTTTTGACAGGAAATGGTTTTGCTGCGATTCAGCTCAGTTTCGGGCAAACCCTGACTTTGCTCGGTTCGATTGCGATTGCACTGGAGATTATTTTTATCAGCCATTTTGTCGAGCAGGTGAATGTACGCCGGGTCACCGTGCTGCAACTGATTTTTGCGTCCCTGTTCTGCTTTATGATCGCACCTGTTTTAGGTGAATCTCAGCTACCTGAATTCCACTGGCATCTGGCAGGGATTTTAGTCGGTTTGGGCATTGCCAGTGCCTTGATTCAACTGGTGATGAACTGGGCGCAGCGCATGGTCGACCCATCACAGGCAGCGATTATCTATGCCGGCGAACCGGTATGGGCAGCCCTGTTTGGCCGTCTGGCCGGAGAACGTTTACCGTCACTGGCTTTATTAGGCGGATTGCTGGTGGTACTGGGCGTGATTGCCAGTGAATAGAAACCGAAGTTTTTAAGAAAACAACCAACAGAAGAATTAAAGCAAGATCTTTCTTAATTCCGCTAAATCCCCCTGAAAAAGAGGGATTTTTTTCTCTAGGGAAATACGGCTAAAATTATTTGCTATACATCGGTCTATTGTCATTTAAGCGCATGATGCCGCGAATCGCCCGATACACAATCCAGATCCAGGCCAAAACCACCACCACTAAACAGAACGCGGATGCACCAAATGCGACCCCTGCAAACAGGTTAGGATCTTCACCGGTAAAGAACAAAAAGAAAAATGGAATAAAGGCGACGATATTCCAGAACAGATACCACCAGAAACTGCGGATCTGCCAGGTAAAATGGCTTTCAAAGATGGAACCGCGCACATCGTGCCGTTTCACATAGTTAATGATCAACGCCACAAGAGCCAGCAGGCCAGCACTAAAAATGGCCACAATATATAAAATGTACAGTGCAAAAGTCAGTGTGCGGTTTGAATCTTTATCAATGGAATAGTTCACGTCCCCTCCTAGTACTTCCCCCTAGATATTTAAACTATTCAATGGGGAAATTAGCCATATAATCAAAATGATGTTAAAGACTATGGTACAAAAATATATCTGCCGGAAAGGTTGTTTTTGTGTTTTATGCCGTAATTTCTGCTGTGCCAGCCATGCTGCTGGCCAGCCGCCCAAGAAAGCCACCAGATGCAGAGTATTTTCCGGAATACGACGGTTGCCCAACTGGGCTGCTTCTTTGTCTTGGGCATAAAGCCAGTAGCTGAGCGCATTCATCAGGCTGACCAGCAACAACACCAGTCCACTCAGTAAACCACCCAAGGTCAAAGCCACCAGTAAAAGAATATAGGCCACACAGGCAATCTGCATCGGCTGTAATTTCTGTGTCTGCTGTGGCTTGGAGGGTTTGAATTTTGCTTGCAGACTTTTGGCTTGTACTGCTTTCAGGTACATCACTTGTTGCGCGCGATAACGTCCGCGTTCATCCAGAATCACCAGATAATCCAGCACACAGCCCACGATTGGACGTGGGCCAGGCTTGGCAAAGTCCTTGATATGCAGAAATACGCGATCTTTGGCTGGGTCACTAGGCTGGATAAAACCATAACCCTGATCATCAAACCATTCCACTAAGCGTCCCTGATCGCGCATATTCCCTATCCCTGTTGATTTGATTGTTTAAGCGGTGACGAATTTTAAGCGTTCAATCAGCATATTACGCATTTCATCCGGATTTTTTTGCAAAATATCTTCGCCGGTACGGCCTAATGCTGCATTACGCTGAGCCACCTGCAGACGCATCATCCAGAACCGTCCTGCTGCCATAGCCAGATACAATTCCAGGCAAGCGCGTTCATCACTGGTTAAAGAACGAATCGTTTCATAGGCATTTAAAAAGGCAATCGCTTTTTCTTCGTTTAAGATTACGTCAGGATATTCGGTACAGAAGTCATTTAACGTAATGGCGATATCAAACAACCACTCATCTTTATTCAGCTCATAAAAATCCAGAATGCCATTCAGCTGATCGCCATCAAATAAGGTATTATCCCGGAACAGATCCGAATGAATGAAACCACGTGGACGATCCGGATATACCGCCGTCAACGCCTCATATAAACCTAATAATTTACCGAGCAAGACTTTATCTGCCGGACTTAAACTTGGTTTAATCTCTTGAGAAACGGCCAGCCAATAGGCATGATCACGCACAAAATTACGTTCTAATTTAAAGTCTTTGAGTGCCACATGCATTTTCGCCTGAGCCACTGCAATCGCTTCAACCTGCGCGACGGTAGATGGCATCGGATGTTCACCCATCAGGCGTGGTGCAATCTGTGCCGGTTTATCTTTAATACTGTGAATGGCTTTGCCTGAATGGGATAAAGGCACTGGAACGGCCAACCCGGCGTGACCCAGATGTTCTAAAACAGGAACCAGCTCACCTGCTGCCTGTTCATCCATATCTTCAAATACGGTCAGCACATATTGCTGGTCTTCGCAGACTAAAAAGTAGTTGGTATTTTGAATACCGCCTTGAATCGGAATCAGATCAATCACCTTTAAACCATAAGGCGCCGCAAAATCCTGAACTTCCTTTAAAGTCAAAGTGGTATAAACCGACATAGAAAACCTGCGAAAAAACTTACATAATTTTGCTAGAATACCGTTTCCATCTGCCAAGGTGTAGCGCTTGCGTGGGTGAGTTTCATAATCGGCTGTAATAATTGGAAAAATTTATGCTAGCTAAACGTATTATTCCTTGTCTGGACGTGGATAACGGCCGCGTGGTCAAGGGTGTCCAGTTCCTTGATATTCGTGATGCGGGTGACCCGGTCGAAGTGGCGCGCCGTTATAATGAACAAGGTGCCGATGAAATTACTTTCCTTGATATTACCGCTACACATCATGGACGCGATACCACTTATCGTACAGTAGAACGCATGGCCGAATCGGTTTTTGTACCCCTGACTGTCGGTGGCGGTGTACGTAAAGTCGAAGATATCCGTCTATTACTCAATGCCGGTGCAGACAAAGTCAGCATCAACTCGGCTGCGATTTATAATCCCGAGTTTGTGCAGGAAGCGTCTCAACGCTTTGGCGCACAGTGTATCGTTGTTGCAATTGATGCCAAAAAAACTGGCGACCACAAATGGGAAATTTTCACCCACGGTGGCCGTAAAGAAACCGGGATTGATGCGATTGAATGGGCTGTGAAAATGGCTGACTTCGGCGCAGGTGAATTACTGATTACTTCGATGGATGCCGATGGCACCAAAGCCGGTTACGACATTGCCCTGATGCGTGCCATCAATGACCGCGTCACGGTACCGACGATTGCTTCTGGTGGTGTGGGTAATTTACAGCATTTGGCGGACGGCATTATCCATGGTGGTGCTGATGCAGTACTGGCAGCTTCAATTTTCCATTTTGGCCAGCACACCATTCCGGAAGCCAAAGCCTATATGGCAGCCCAAGGCATTGAAATGCGCCTCTAAGCCGTTTTAGATGATGATTTGATTAAAGAGTGTTTTTATAAACACTCTTTTTTTATACCTTAAATAAAACAACACAGCAAATACGGGACAAAAAAAGGAGTCTTTCGACTCCTTATAAAACCAAGATAAGACTACAGCACTTGGTATTCAAAATAACTCATTACACCCAGAAACATTATCAGTATGAGGCTTTGCTCACCGACAGGAGCAAATATAAGTGAAATCCGCAGGACAATATTGACAATACAATCGTATTTTATTGACAAATCACGACAAAGCCCTGTTTTACTCCATAACCTGCGTATTTAACTGCTTCATTACCGTATTTTTTGTCATTTTAGAGGAAGTATCGGCCGATTTAACCGGAAAATATTGTTCTGCCCAGCGGTTGAGTTTTTTCGAGATCGGTGCAGGCAAGCTCAGACCTAAAGGATTCTGTTCCTGCAAATCTGCCGAGGAAATCACACGGGTACCGAGCAGATAATCAAACCAGGGCTTGGTGACGCACCAGTTGGCATCCTGATTACTATTCATATGATGATCATAATGCCAGGGCAATTTCTTTTTGGCCCATTCCGGCTCCAGATGAGCCCGGCGATGTAAATAATAATAGTTGCCTGCACCATATAAGGCAGCCAGTGACATACCTTTGGAAAAAGGATAAAAACTGAGTCCAAAAACGGTCGCGACGACTGCCAATGAGGCAATTTCATTGCGGGTACGCCAGTTGTCCAGTCCTTCTACATAGCCGAAATCGGAAAATTCCGTTTTTCGCACAATCCGGTGATGCTCCCAGTGTGAGCGCATACTCTCGGGTACCGGACTATAACGGCTCTGTCCCGGCCGGTGAACACCATGCAATACATATTTATGTGCAAACCATTCAAATCCATTTGCGACGACAAGTCCTGCCAGAAAACCTTTCCACATAATCTTTTACCTCTTGGTCTATTTTTAATATAGGCTAAATAAAAGACTAGATATTGACCAAAATATTCAATATGATTGACAAAATACGACAAAATAAAAGAATTAAAAATGCTGGTTCTAAAAAACTACGTAGGTTCAGTATACGGTGGTTTAGGACATTTACTTTTGGACTATTATCAGTTGAAACAGCTTGAAGTCCCTGAGAAATTATTGGCCATTCAAAATCTGGAACGCTTTGATTTCGCCTTGTGGCGTGATCTGTTAACAACACTTGATCAACAGCTGCAACGACCGGCTTTAGGCTTGGAAATCGCCCAACTGGTTGAAGCTAAACACCTCGGTATTATTGGCTATCTGGCCCTCTCAAGTGAGACCCTGGGTGAAGCCTTTATGCGCTATCATGATTATCATCGTCTGATTTATGATGGCGGCCCACTTCAGCTGCAATGGCAAGGCGATTATCTGTCGATTGGCTGGGTTGAAGTTCCCTTTCATCTGAATACCCAACTGACCGATGAAATCGCGATTGCGCTAATGACGGAATTCGTAAAAGCCAATGTTCAGAACCCGCACGGGGTTCAGTTATATGAAGTGCATTTCCAGCATGCAATGCCTAAAAATATTGCACTTTATGAGCAATATTTCGGCTGTAAAGTCCGCTTTTCTCAAGCCAAAAATCAGGTATTGATGCATGTCAGTGAACTGTCCAGACCGCTGAAACAGGGCGACCAGAGCTTGCAGAAACTGCTGATGCAACAGGCCAAAGCATTGCTAGAAAAATTTCCGCACTCCACTCTCATTGATCAGCAACTGCAACAGGCAATTCTGATTGGCCTGCAAAAAAACCTGTTTCAGATCGAGCATATTGCCGAGCAGATGAATTTTTCCGTGCGTCAGTTACAACGCCATTTGCAGAAACAGGGCAAAACCTATCAGCAATGTATGCAGGAAATCCGCTGCATGATGGCGATGCAATATCTGAAAGATCCGCACTTGAGTTTGCAGGAAACTGCCATGTTACTCGGTTATTCTGAACAGAGTGCGTTTCAGCGTGCCTTTAAGCAATGGACTCAACTGACGCCGCAGCAGTGGCGCCAACAGAATATGCCAGCCGCTTAAACCACAAGCATGTTGGTTTGATAGATGGGCTTCAAGCAGCGTTGATAATTTAAATCCATTACCCCTATGACCTAATAATAAATATAAAAATAAGAATTTAAAATATGGATAAATATCTTGCCGAATTGCTCGGCACGTTCTGGCTAGTGTTGGGAGATATTGGGGGAGCAAAAAAATTAGGCTTTTCAATAAAAGCCATGATTTCTAGATTCTGTTTTTCTGCATGTTTCACATGGCACATGCAGATCATCGCGCTTAAAAACGCTTATAAAAATGGATTTTCAATTTCATCCAGGTCATCACGCTGAATTTTTTCTGGCAAGTCCGGCGTGTTTTCCAGTTGTTTTACCACATCATTCAAAAAAGCCTGCAAGGCTTTGGCCACTTTCAGTCCCTGATGATCCTTGGTGATTTGCAAGTTGCCATACAGGCTGACGCAGTCCAGATCATTTTCCAAAGTCAGATCATGAATGGCATGGGATTCGCTGCCATTTTCAAATGCTTTAAACATATCCTCTTCACCTGTCTTTGTTATTTTCAATGAACGTCTGATGTCGATGCTACCCGAATCCCGGTTTTTTCAGCAAGCTTATTTCAACAGCTGCAAAATATATTGCAACAAGGCATCAATCAGCTGTTTCACAATGGCATCTTGCGTTGCATTGTCTATCGCGCCGCCAGTCGCAGAGGAGGCCGAACTGCTTGAACCGGAAGACTTAAACTCGCGTTGTAATGCCTGCAGGTTTTCTTCAGAAACATCTTCGGCACACTGGCTTTCTGCATCCCAATTAGAATATTCGATTTTCTGGTTGGCTTTTACTGCATTTCCAGTCAGTGGCAGCTTATAGGTATTGCGTTTCTGTTCTTCGGTGAGCTGCGGGAACAGATTAATTCCAAGCTGTTCTTCCAGATAGCAGACACTAACAATACGCACTTTGAGCGAATTGTCATTCGGTGCATAGTAAGCACCAATAGCACCGGTTTTCGGCATATAAACTGCCTTATAGACCGCAGTTGGCACAATCACGCCATTGCCAATGGTTTTCAGCTTCTTCCCGGCAAAGATCGGCCCGGTCACCACATAGACATCCTGTTTCTGCTTGGTCACAATGGCACGGGTGGCCTCTTCCAGCTCACGCCAGACTTGCTGATTATTCTTGGGCGCTTGCGGCACCATATTGGCCAATGAAAAACTGTCAGACTGCGCGGCCTTGTTAGGCATATCCGCATTCGGCGCCATATGACCGCGGTCATAACCTGAACCACGATAATCCGCCAATGTGGCACGATGCTTCGCACTGACCCGATCTTCTTCATGAAAATTATCTTCACGGGGAATTTTCTGGCTTAAGCGTGCTGGCGTTAAGGCTTCTGCAACCCAAAGTGGCGTTTTAGATACCCCGGAATAACCGACATTAAAGCCATTAAAACACAGCGAATAGCTGTCTTTTTTCAGGCTGTCTTTCATCAAATATGGCGGTACATCACGATAAAACTGGTTCAGACAGGCAGAATCACTGGAAGAGGATAGTGACACCCACTGACTGATTTTTTCCTGACCAAAAGCGATGGCGAAGCTGCTCGAAGCCACCACGCCCAGAATGACTTTAATACTATTATCATTTAAAAACTGAAAAAAAGAGTTCTTGGGTTTACGCTGCTTCTTGGCCATTCTTACACGTACTTTTTAGATCAATACAGATTTTGACCGAGCTTAACAAGCTGTATAAGTGAAGTATATCTTGGCTCTACCATTCGTTTACTAAATAAACAATAAGTATCCAAAATCCCGGGCAGTTGTAACAAACTGTCTAATTTTATTTCTTTTTAAATGAGGTTTCTCGGTGTTTGCGTAGCTTTGTTTGGCCCAGTGGATTGAGTATGTAAAGCTAACGGCCTATCTCAATTCGTAAAATTATTAGCAATGGTGTCAATCATGAATTCCAAACTCTCTAAAGCATTAGGTTTAGGATTATTCACAAGTGTGATGAGCGTAGCGGCATTTGCCGAGCCACCAGTTCAACCAGGTGAAACACTTGAAAGCTTGTCTAAAGCTAAAATTAGTACCAAGGTGAATGGTCAGGAAGCCTCTTTAGAAAGCTTGGTGAACTCTGGTCAGATTCGTCTGGTCGATCCGCGTGCAGCAGCACCGCAACCAGCCATGCCAAACACACAGGCACCAATGCCCAATGATCCAGCAATGACTCAGGCACCAAATTCAGGTACTGTTTCTCCTCAACCACCTGTCACAGAACCAGGTATGAATGAAGCAGAGGTGCCGGCCAATCTGGTTGAACCAGCCACTGAATCAGAAGTAGAAGCCAGCACGTCTATGACGACGCCTCAACAACAACCAACACTGGAAGAACAACAAGCAGCTGTACCAGCAATGTCTGAAGAGCAACAGCAAGCAGCTATTGCTTCAGAACAACCGATGCCTGAAGCACAGCAACAAGCGGCTGTGACTGAAGCAGATGTGAGCAATGAACAAACTGAAATTGCAGCTCAATCTGATGCAGAGCCAGTACTGATGGAAGAACCTTTGAATGCTGCACCTGAAGTGCCGGCTGCGGTAGAACTCGAACAATAATCTGAAACTCATTTATTTATTGTTTCTCTCATAAAAAAACCAGAGTGTGCCTCTGGTTTTTTTTTATGCTTTTTATTTTATTTACATCTGAATCTGGGTGCCCAGCTCGACCACACGGTTGGGTGGAATTTGATAGAAATCACTGACCGGACTGGTATTGCGCTGCATAGAAATAAACAGCTTTTCCCGCCACGGTGCCATGCCCTCACCCACAGTATGCATAATCCGTTCACGTGAAATAAAGAAACTGATCTGCATCAGGTCATATTCAAAATCCCATTGCTCATAGGCCTGTTGTAAAGCTTCCGGAATATTCGGCTGATCCTTAAAACCATAATAGATAAACACCCGGTAAAAATGCTCACTCAGTTTTTCCAGTTCAATCCGGTCCTGCCTGTCAACAAAAGGAATATCCCGGGTAATCACCGTCAACATGATATTGCGTTCATGCAAGACCTTATTGTGCTTAATATTATGCAACATGGCATGCGGAACAATATTTGGTGTACCGGTCAGGAAAATGGCATCGCCTGGCACAAACTTGGTGCCTTCCCCCATCGAAATACTTTTAATAAACAGATCAATCGGCAAGGCATCCTGTTCCAGCCGGTTCAGTACCAACGCACGCCCGTCTTTCCAGGTCATGAGAATCGTAAACAGTACCGCACCAATCAGAATTGGCACCCAGCCACCCGAAGCGATTTTCAAGGACGTTGAGGCCACAAAGACTAAATCCAGTGCCAGGAATGGTACAGCAAATAACGCTACTTTCCAGACCGGCCAACGCCAGAAGCCATAGGCCAGAATCGAGATCAAAATGGTGCCGCAGAGCATGGTCATGGTCACCGCAACGCCATAAGCACTGGCCAGATTGGCACTATTTTCAAACAGTAAAATCAGGATCAGCACCGAGATAAACAACATCCAGTTAATGAAAGGCAGATAAATCTGGCCACGCTCCAATGCAGAGGTATGCTTGACTGACAGGCGCGGCAAATAACGCAATTGAATGGCTTGATTGACCATAGAAAATACCCCAGTAATGACCGCCTGTGAGGCAATCACCGCCGCTGCAGTCGCCAGTCCAATCATCGGAAATAAGGCCCAGTCGGGCAGCAGCATATAAAAAGGATTCGCCAGTGCTTCAGGACTACGCAGTAACAAGGCGCCTTGCCCGGCATAATTCAGCAATAAACATGGCAAGACAATAATGAACCAGGCCAGACGAATCGGCAGACGGCCAAAATGCCCCATATCGGCATAAATCGCTTCACCCCCAGTCATGGTCAGAATCACCGCCCCCATGGTCAGAAAAGCCACATAGGGCTGATCGACCACAAAATGATAGGCCCAGTAGGGATTCACCATCCACAGTACAAACGGGGTCTGGATGATGCTCCACAAACCAAAACCGCCAATCGACAAAAACCAGAGCATGGTTAAAGGTCCAAAAAACTTGCCCATCGTGGCTGTGCCGTGTCGCTGTACCATAAACAGTCCGGCCAAAATCCCGATGGATAAAGGCACCAGCCACTGATTGAAAATGGGCGTGGCAATACTCAGGCCTTCAATGGCTGAGAGCACGGAGATTGCCGGGGTAATAATCCCGTCACCGAAAAATAGCGATGCGCCGACAAAACCCAAAGCGATCAGGAATATTTTCTTTTGATCAGAGATTCGTGTGGTACGCAGGTTTAATGCCAGTAGTGACATGATCCCGCCTTCGCCGTTGTTATCGGCACGCATGATCACCATGACGTATTTAAAGCTGATGGTAAGCATCATGCACCAGAAAATCAGGGACAGGATGCCGAGTACAGAAGCTTCGCTAATGGCGAGGTGTGCGGTGAGGAAGCATTGGCGCAGTGCATAGAGCGGACTGGTACCAATATCTCCGAAAACGACCCCAAGCGCAGCCAGTGTAATCACTGGGAGAGCTGCCTTTTGTGCAGTGCTTTGCATATATTGTCTTCGTTTTTTAACAAGCATTTTTGCGAATCATAGCACCGCATTAAAAGTTTTTCTGCAAATCAATTGTTTCAGCTTGGCACAGCTGGTTTTTTTCGCTATTATCCTCGGCCTATGGTGAGGTGTCCGAGTGGCTGAAGGAGCACGCCTGGAAAGTGTGTAAACGTTTATAGCGTTTCGAGGGTTCGAATCCCTCTCTCACCGCCAAATTCGACTTTTACGGTAGTTTACCGTAGTGCAAAAGGCTTGATCCTAAAGGGGTTAAGCCTTTTTTTATGCCCGATGCACTACGATGGATAACGGTAGTATACCGACAACTTTGTCGGTATATTTGTCGGTATAAATCCAAATCAGCTAATTTTTGACCGAAAACTCTCCAAAAGTGCTGATTTTATACCGACAACTAGGAGAAATCAGAATGGCAAAACAGTCTAATAAACTGACTGCTAAAGAGGTTAGAAACCTTAGCTTTGATGTGGATGGCGCAAAGAAGCAGAGACACCCGGACGGCGGTGGACTGTATTTATTGATTGATGAAACAGAAGCGAAATACTGGCGAATGGATTACCGTCGACCAGTAACTCAAAAATATAACACCCTGGCAATCGGCACCTACCCAATGGTTAGCCTTGAGCAAGCAAGATCCAAACGTGATGAATTTAAGAAGATGCTGTCAGATGGCATCGATCCGGCTGAGCAACGTAATAATAAGAAACGTGAGCGGCGTCAAACCTTAGAGAATACCTTCAGTAAATTCGCAGCAGAATGGCTAGAGATCCGTAGACATGAGGGAAAGGTAGACCACGAAACAATTCGTAAACTGGATAAAGATATATTACCGTTTATTGGAAAGTTACCGGTTGCAGAGTTGACCACTGAACAGCTGGAACGTGATGTGACTGATGCACTCGTTGAACGAGGTGCACTTGAATCAGCAAGACGTATTAAGTCCATTATAAACATGGTACTCAAGCTTCCATTGAAGCGAAGAATCATTACCTATAACCCTGCTCCAGACATCATTCTTCCCCAGCCGACTAAAGGCAATCATAACGCTGTGACGGATGAAAAAGAGTTGGCAGATCTATTGCGTAAAACATGGCGTTTAACCAAAGACTTTCCTCGTACGAGAATTAGAACTGAGTTAGCAATAAAGCTATCAGCATATATCTACCAGCGCCCTGGGGAAGTCAGAACCCTACTTTGGGAATCGGTAGACTTTGAAAATAGATGCCTGTCCTTTGCAGCAAGTAAAACCAATCAAGACCACATCGTACCGTTATCAATTCAAGCGTATGACATTCTCAAAGAACTTGAAGAATTACGGACCACTTCAAAATACGTTTTTCCAAGTGTCAAAACTTCATCTGAATGCATGAGTACAGACACCCTTACCCAGGTATTAAAACGATTGGGTTTTAAAGGGAAACATACAGCTCATGGATTCCGGGCAACGGCGCGAACATTACTGGATGAAGAAATCGAATATAGAACCGATATTGTAGAGCACCAGCTTGCTCACAAGGTTAAAGACCCTAATGGCACAGCTTATAACCGAACCAAATTTTTACGCCGTCGACGCGAAATGATGCAGCTCTGGGCAGATTATCTCGACACACTTCGTCAAGGTGGGGATGTGTCTAAGTTCAAGCCAAACAACGATAGTGAAAATTTAATTCACTTTAAACCTAATACCAAGATGGCATAGCTCTGCTGCGTTTTCTAAAAGGATAAATGGTCATGAGTAATATTAAAGATATTAAAAATCCAGCTCCTTTCTATACATTGAAAGATGCAGCAAAAGAGTTAAACCGAGCCTTGGAAGTTGATTACTATGATGCCAAGAAGCTATTAAATATGGCGTTGGTATATGACTTACAACTCTACATTTTTGTAAGAGGCTGGGAAGGTTACGCGGCTTGGGGCGCAGAAATGTCAGAAGCCTGGGAAGAGTATGCAGATGTAGATAAACATGAGGGGTATACACAGCTGCATTTCGATATGGATGCCACATTAGAGGCCATTATTACGGCAAGACTTAATTTAGCTTTACGTGACGGATGTCTGCTTGAGGTAAAGCGAGAACTAATTAACGAATTAATTTTAAGAAAAAATATTGTTGCCGATGGCAGCTTAGGTATCTTTTTCAGCAATATTCTAGATATCCAAGATTCTTTTACAAGAAATCCGAAGAACCTTTTTTTAGAAGCCTTTAAGCCGCCTCTTGCCCCTGAGTTGATAGGAGAGCTTGGTAAATGCACCCTTTCTGCAAATGTTATTGCTTCCGTAGAAAACATCCATATTGCTTGGATTGAGCTCTGGGAGGAAAACACTCTGTTCAGTCATAATACTGTCACGCCAACTCCTGTGATCGAAAGTAAAATTGAAAAGGAAGGACGGCCAGCTATACTCCAAGCCATATCTAGAACAGATCTTCTAATAACCCATTATCAACTATCCAGAATTATTGAAGGCTCTTTAATTCAAAAAGGTACCCCCGTTGAAACTCGTGAAACTTTGATCAAGAAAATGGATTTAAAGCCTCGTGGAATAAGCCCAGCCAGAGAACGAGCTAAATTAGCAGCAAAAACTCTAGCTAATTATCTATGGAGTCAAGATAGGGATAATAAAATTAAAATTAAAGAAATGGCTATTACAGTTTATGCAGAGCTTAGCCAGACCGAACACCGTATTGAATTGCCTGATCAGGCCATATCATTAAAAGACTGGATTAAAGAAGTGGCTCCTCCTTATTCTAGAGAGCCTGGAAGGACCAAAGAAAAATATATATCAAGTGAAACTTAATATAGATCAAGTGGAACTTTCCATCTATTAACATATAAGAACCAACAACATACTACCTCTAACGCCGTTGCAGTACGGCACATAGTTAGAGGTTTTTTCATGTCTACTCAACAACAAACTACGGCGCCAAAAGGCTTTTATCGCATGTCACAGCTTGCAACTACGGCTGCACGTAAAGAACGCAAGTACATCGCTAAAGACGGAACTACTCGGATCATCAAAGCACGTCCTGAACGTCAGGGTCTGCTCCCGATGGGTGAAACAACTATCTGGGACAAAGTGCGCGCTGGTGAGTTCCCTACCCCAATTAAGCTAACCGAACGCATCACCGCATGGCGTATTGAAGATGTTGAAGCATGGATGGCTTCTAGAGGATTGGAGGCTTAATTATGAATACCTCCCTTACTTCTCTTTTGCCTTCTCAACAAATGCTTAGTTCAGATATTTCAGCTATTACTAACATCCGCTTAGATTCTGTCAAAAGAACAATCGAACGTTTAGCTGAACGGCGTGTCATTACTTTACCACCAACGGTGGAAAAGCCTACAGCCGGGCGTACAAGCACTGAATATGTGTTTACTGGAGAGCAAGGAAAGCTTGATTCAATCACTGTTGTTGCGCAACTTTCTCCTGAATTTACCGCAGCCATTGTAAAGCGTTGGTACGAGCTTGAGCAGCAGACTCCAGCATTTGATATCAGCAATCCTCAGCATCTCCTACAAGCGATTGAAGTCCAAGCAAAACAGAATTTGCAGCTAACTTCAGAAAACCAAGTGTTGTCAAAAGCCATCGAAACAATTACGCATACAGAGCATGGCGTTAAGTTTCAGCAAGCATGCAAGATCCTGAATATCAAACAGCAGACATTGGCGGAATGGTTGAGAAAGCATAACTGGGATCGTTACTTAAATGGTGCCAGAGCATCTACTTACTACTCTGAAAACCGCGGCTACTGTGAAACTAAATACTCACTTAAAGAAGGCGTAAAACCTTCCGGCCAATCATATAGCTACACACAGACTGAGTTCTTCATATTGCCAAAAGGTATGCAGATCCTAGCTAAAAGGTTTGGGGAGCGGCCATGAATTTTCAAAATATTTTCTGTTTAAGGCTTCTCAAATTAAAAATGATCGGCTATATTGATCGTGTTCGGTGCAAAATCATCGAATTAGCTTTGGTCGGCTATGAATACACAAGCGCATACAGTCCGCTACGGGCTTTTTTTATGCGTAAAATCTCTATGCTTCTGCATCTCTATGGTGAAGCTGGAGAGGGACATCTTCGGATGTGCAGGTCTCTTGTGTACCTGTCGACCAACCCTTTTCAGCTTTGCCACCCTCACTTGGTCGTGACTGGTAAAGCTCCTAAACAAACACAAGGAGCGCATTCATCATGAACGCTAAAGTACAAATTCAATTTCCAGAACAATCAATTCCTTTTTACAGTGTCGCTGATATTATCAGTGCCTATTCATTTGCATCTGAAGCTGCCACACAACTTCGAACTTTGGCTAACCAGATCAACAAAGCAACGGCTTTCGTTAAAGCATTTGTACAAGAAAATGATAAAGCCGACTCCTCTGCTTTTGCTGAACTAGAAAATCTAATAATAATTTCCCAGCAGCTTGCTAACAGTCAAGCAGACACTTACATGCGTGAACTTAACAGACATACGCATAAGCCTGATGATCAGTACGGTGCTGGGGATCTGTTCGATGCTTACTCTCTTGCTCATGAAAATACATCATGGCTTGAGACCATGTTTTATCAAATTAAAGATGAAGTCGAAGTAGTCAAAGAAACTATCAAGCAAGGTACTCATGGCGCCGTCTTTGGGACTCTTGAGCACTTAATTCATATTGCTGCGTATTGGGCAGAGAGTCATAGCAACACTTTCGATGTTGAACGCGAAAAGCATGAAGCGGAATGGGAGGCTACTAAAAATGGATAAGCCTTCTATCTCCTCAGAAAAAATCAAAATACAGCCAGAGCCTGTTGTCGATCAGCAAGCACCGTCTCCATCAGCTGCATATGTTGAATCAGTACGTATTACTCCAGAACGTCTTTGGAATACTGTGTTGAAAAATCATAAGCAGCAAGGAGGGCGTAGTGAGCATTGATGCAACACGCTGGGCTTGGACTGCTCCGGTAAATAATTCATCACAACGTCTCGTTCTGCTTTCGTTAGCAGATCGAGCTGGTGAAGAACATACGGCTTGGCCAAGCATAGATCGCCTGGCCAAAGATACCGTGCTGGACAAAAAAACAGTTCAAAAAGTTATTTTAGAGTTAATCAACTTGGGCCTAGTTGAAGATACAGGTGAACGCACGGGACCTACCAGACGTGTTCGCGTTCTTAAGCTCAACGGCGTGAAGGGTCGCGAGGAATATACCCAAAATTTAGATGATGCCAATACACCCAAAAACGGGAACATTAAACAATCCCAAAAACGGAATGATTCCAAAAATGGGAATGATCCCGAAAATGGTGCTTTGAATAACCCCAAAAACGGGATGTTGAACGATCCCAAAAACGGGGTACAGAATCTATCAGGGAATCTACCAATGAATCTCTCTCAAGAGCATGACTGGATTCCTGATGTAGATCAGTTAATAACAAAGATAAAGATGGCAGGTCATGGCAACAATATAGACCTAATCTTTGGCTTACCTAGCTTTGAATTCGAGCTAAGTGCATTCAACTCTTATTTTGATAATAGCGGACTATCTGACAGTAAAAAACTTCATAAGTTCACTGCTTGGATCGTAGACAAGTTTGATCGCTACAAAAAGCAGAATCCTGAATATGGCATTCAGTCTCCGACCGAACAGCAAGCTAATACTGCTCAACCATTTCTTAATTTACCGACTAAGCCTAAAAGCCTATTAGGAGGTACTCAATGAATACCCCTATCCACAATCTACAAATTGAACAAGCTGTACTTGCAGCACTGATGACTGTTTCAAATTCATATGGCCAAGTTGAGAACCTACTTACTGAAGATGATTTCCATGCTACACGCCACAAATTGATTTTTCAGGCTGTGGTTGATCTGGATTCGAAGAATTCACCATATGACGCTGTATTAGTAAATCAGTGGCTAGAAATGCATAGCTATTCTGAAGCCGCTGGCGGTGAGCAATACATTATGCAGATTTTAGGTGATGCACCTTCCAGCTTTTATAATCTGGTGTCTTATGCTGAGAAATTGAAAGATCTTACGACATGCCGGCAAGTTGAAGCCGAAGCAATGAAAGTGATTAGTCAGGCTCGAAACCTAACTGTTAGCCGTGGTGAGCTGGTCCAGAATGCACAAACTGCTTTTGCAGATCTTAATACTGAATCTGGAAGTGAATCCCTCTTTCATATTCATGATGCTGCATCCAATACATTTCTTGAGATGCACCGTAAGATTGAAGCTGCAATTGCTGGCAATTCGATGATCAAAGGAATCCAGACTGGCATCTATGACCTCGACAAGAAACTAGGCGATGTTGAACCTGGTTGCCTAATGGTGGTGGCTGCACGGCCAGCAATGGGTAAGACGACTATGCTTCAGCTCATTGCGAATAATGTAGCAGTCATACAGAAAAAGCCTGCCCTAATCATGTCAGGAGAAATGCCCAAAGAACAGATCGCCATGCGTCTCTGTTGCGCGATTGCACCAGCAGATATTGGAGTAGTGCGTAATTCCCCACACCTATTACCTAAAAATGAATTTACGGCGTATACAGACGCCGTGGTGATGCTGAAAGAAGTACCAATGCAGATCAATGATACTTCCCGTCCATCTATTGCAAATATCAGGGAGTCTATCCGTAAAGTAAAACATCAGTATGGCTCTGTCGGTGTGGTTCTGGTTGATTATCTTCAGATCATGAAGACAACAAAGCAATTCGCCCGGGAGGATTTAAAGATTGCTTATTTTACCGGTGAGCTGAAAGCCATGGCCAAAGAGTTTGATTGCGTCATTGTTCTTTTATCTCAGCTCAATCGTGAGTTAGAGAAACGACCAAATAAAAGACCTATGATGTCGGATCTGCGTGAATCAGGTGCAATCGAACAGGATGCTGACCAAATTATTTTCTTATATCGGGATGAAATTTATAACAAGGAATCTCAATACCGGGGTATTGCTGAAGCTATTGTAGGAAAGAACCGCCACGGCGAAGCTGGTACAGCATACATGCATGCTCAATTGAAGTACTGCCAATTCACCAATCTAGATCATGATGCGCTTAATCAAATTCAGGGGAATACAATATGATGTTTATTCAAGGTGATCGCGTAGATTCTACTGCATCAGGTAAATCATTGACCGAAAGATTCAAAAATTTAAGAACCAAGAAAAAGGTAAAGGAATTCATTGTTAAACGCCGTGGCTATAAACGTCCAGACTTCAATCGTATGATTCTAGATTTAGTTAAATGTGGCTGGACACACGAAAAAATTGCATTCGTCTTACCGGTATCTGGTGCTTCTACAGTATCTGAATGGGCACGTGGTGGCGTACCTAACTTTGAAAATGGTGAAGCACTTATTGAGCTATGGCGAGCTGAAACGGGTATTAGCCGTGAACCTCGTGAAGGTGAATGGGGAACATATCAATATAAGATTGGACAGTTGGATCTTCTTTGAGAAGTGTTTCCTATCGTACTCCATTGAATAAAATAAATAGCTACTGACTTACTGTCTGTAGCTATTCGCTTTAAATTAAACTAAAGGTAGTTCAACCTTCGGGGGGGAATCAGATTCAGTGGACACTTACAAGTAAGGTTACTAAAGTTGTCCTAAACTCCAATAGGTCAATTCAATAAATCACTACATTGCTTACTATAAATTTTTTGATAACTGGATCGAACTTTCTCAGCCTGCTTACCTATAAATGGATGACTGTGTAAATCGATAATATCTCTAATTTTATAAAAAATCATACCTTTGAAAACGTCTTTATTATTAACTACCCAAGAACTATAGAAACCAGGGAGCGAATTAATAGCGATATCGTTAATTGTATGTGGATATTCTTTCGGTGATCTAAATTTTCTTATTGAGTTATTAGCTGTATATTCATCTAAATATTCCATCCCTTTGTCATAAAAAGTCTGCGATTCTTTAGTTCTCTCTATGTAGTCAGCAATAATGGAACAAAATAAAAACTGTTCACCAGTAACAGCTTTTTGAAGAGAATGATTTAGTAAATATTCAGTATTATCTATATTCTGATCAAAAATACTTCTAATTAGATAATCAAAATCACTTTCACACCTATTAACTGCGGCTGTCTGAACACTATTTACAGAGCAAACATCTGCTATAAGATGGCCTGAAAACAATAAACTAGAGAGAAAAATAATAGTTCTTAACACGCCCCCTCCTTATAAATGTAAGCATACATAATCATGTTAATTAATTTTAAATTTCATCGGCTGGAAGTCATCAATATGAACTTTCTTAGCCTTCAGTAGATCTTCTCTTTTACCATCTGCGACCAAGACGGCACGCTTAACATGAACTGTCCAGGTGCGATCTGCTGCACACATAGTTTCTGATTCAAGAAAGACATTACCAAATGCTTTACCTTGAAGGTTTTGTATATCGCCGTAGGTTATTACATTCTCTGAAGTCCCCTGTACTCTACCGGCCTTATCCTTTGCCACCAGATCTAAATACAATTTCTCATTGGTCCCAAGAAAATCATGGATCGTCACATCCACCACGGCGGAACAGATCCCTGAGTTCACATAGCTGGTCTTAGAATGCTGAAGTGTAATTGGGGTGGCCAAAGAGACTGAGCTCATGAGAGCCATTAAAGAGAATGCTATTATATTCTTCATGATGCGAAATTCCTTTTTCTACTAAAATTATGAATGTGGTGTTATCAAAGGCTGTATTTCAAGTGAGTCAAGCAAGCCACTTTCTCTTTCCCAGGTATCGACAGCTTTGATCCCGTAACGACTACTGGAACGTCCATGCGCTTTAATCACTGGTTCAGGAAAGTTCTTTTTATTTCGCCAGCTGATCAAAGTACCTTTAGTAATTCCATAGCGCTTTAATAACTCAGGTGTTGAGATATATAAGGTCATCAATTATTCCTCAAAGTGTAGTCATACTAATCAAGCTATTCAGCAATAACTGCAACTTTGAATTGTATTTCACATTCATTCTTCACATGTTCTTAGTGGGAATGTATAGCTGTAAAGTTCCATAAAATCACTATTAATCACTTTAAAGGAAAAATGAGTGCCATTTACCCTATAAACTTGAGAAGTGCCAATAGCTGAGGAACAAGCGTAATTTCTAATTAATTGACTAAACTTTTCCAAATCTATTTTTTCCGATAAATCCTTTTTAGTTTCAATATCTCTTAGCGCATAAGTCTGAGAAATTAAAGGTCTGCTTAACACCATGGTTAATAGCTCTGTATCAGCATCAATTTTTCTAGGTAACGTCGAAACTACTTCATTGGTGATTTGACGAGTAAGATCGTTAAAGCTATCAATATCAATAATTTCATATTTCTCATTGATTATCTTGGCATTGATTAACGAGCGATCAAATCCATTCTCTGCCAAAGCTACTGTTGAATACCCTAAAAGTAATATGGGTAAAACTCTACCAATCATATTCCCCCCTTAATTGTCTCATCACATCATTTGATGTTGGATTTTGGCTATTTATAAATATCAATACAACATAGTAATCTAAAAATTAAAAAAGGAGCCGAAGCTCCTAATTTTATTATTCTGATAAATCCCACCAGTAACTATTACCTAAGTTCTCCAGACGCTGCTGTGTTCTTGGTAAATAATCAGGATCAATCATATTCTGCATTTTGGAATACAGCATTCGATCTACGACCAGCTTACTGTACCAAAGATTCTGCAATGGAATATTACTCTTCAGGGTATTGGCCACCTCCATCATCCGGGTAGATTCTTTTCCCTCAATGATGTTGTTGCCCATACCTGTTAGCAGCATACCCAACTTCATGCTTTGGCCTATTAATGGGCCACTGATAAAGTCTGATGCACTTCGACCGGTTGGATCTGAAAGTGCAGACATGATGTCCCCCAGGAAGGAAAGCCCACCACCTTTAAGAAGTGACTTACCAAAGAAATCAATCGTAAATACCGGCTCTGGATTCTTACCATTGGCCAAGTTCTGAGTCTGAACGATCAATGCCCCTGCTAAAGTTTGATAAGCCAGTAGCGAAGCCAGGAACGTCACTCTGCTCTTAATATCTCCCTGGGCAAAGGCACGATGGCCAATACGGAACATATAAGCCAATGGGAAGCCTTTAAACTGGAATAAGGTACGACCCAATTCCCCCTGGATGGTACCGGCTTCGCCCAAGTTAATGATGCTACGCTCACGTACACCGGCCTCAATGATAGCTACGGATTCCTCATTGAAGATATGAGTCTGATACTTCATTGCAGCCTTATAGCGGAAGTCAGCAATGGCGTTCGCACTATCCTGCTTGTCCAGTGGCAAGAACTGCTTAATCACATCATCTGGTGCATTAAAGAAGTCATTCTGCGAAAGTACCGCCGTCCCATCTTCACGTTTACTTGGCTCCAACTGCTGCCACAACTGCCAGTCACGTTCAGTAATACCGTTCCCCTGCAGAATCTTAAGATCATCTGCACCGAGATCCTTCCAATCCGTTTTACGGGTCATTTCAGCAAGCTTATTCATATGGACCAGATTAAGCGCTCGTTTCGCTCCTGCAGTGACGGCGTTCAGTCCTGATAGTTTCATAGTCGTTGCAGCAAAAGCCTGCATACGTGCATTAAAGCGGCCTGACTTGGTAGCACTGCTGACAATATCAGCATCACCAAAACGAGTCATTGAACCGGCCATTTCGTTAATGCCAAGGCCAAACCGCAATGCTTCATCACGTGTGGCACCCTGTTTCAATTGCTTCATGTATTCAGGGAGGATCGATTTGGTATAGGACAGACCCAGCATATTAGCGACCTTCTTCATACTGGCATGGTCACCAAAGGTCGTCAGCGTGGTACCACCTAATTTAGATGCAACCATTAAGGCACGTAGTCCACCCATAACGTTACCTAAGGTTGAATCAATCGCCCGGGTATTGGCATCCAGGGTGTTATACATCGACATGGCCCGATGAGCCTGCTTATCAATCTCACCATGTTTCATGCCATTCTGTGGATCTGCTTTCAGTTTGATCTTGGCTTCATCCAATAGCGACTCAAAGGTATGACGAGGATTGGACCCAAGGTTCTGCATCATGGCCACTTCTGTACTCATGCGGTGAGTATGGTTTTTCAGAATCTCATGAAACCCTGCTTCATCATAAGTTCCATATTTCTTCTGATATGCCAGCCATGCGTCACCATCTTTGAAATGTAAAGCTCTGGATTCTTGGTGACGATTTGCCATCTTGGAGCGACCACCTACAGGTGATGCACCTGCTTTGGCCTGTTTATTCAGTATCAGTAAGTCTTTGTTGGCGCCGTTGGTTGAGATGGTTTTATAAATCTCCTCAAGCATGGATTTAAGCTCCAGCTCATTCATCAACTCACCAGTCTCTTTGACATACTGATTACGATCTACTCCAGCCAATGCATCGTTCACCCATTCTGATTGATCTGTTAAGGCTACTTTCTTCTGATCATGTGATGTCATAAAGCCAAAGTTATCGAGCTTCTTGATATTCCCACCAGCCCGGTTGAAGGCTAAACGCATTTCCTCCAGGGCTGCACTTACTTCCTTGGCCATCGCAGTAATTTCTGGATTATCAGACTTGCCACCAAACATGACCCGGATAATGTCGTCAGTCATTGCCTTGTTCACTGACATACCAAAGCGCTCTTGTGTCTTGGTAAACACATCTGCAACCAATGACATCCAGCGGCTATGCAATGCTTGAGATTGTTTCTCTATGGACTGGATACCACTCTGATCCGAGAAGTATGCAATCTTCCGCATTAAAGCTTGGACCGGATTTAATTTAGGATGGTTATAGATTTCGTTCTGCAGTTGGGCTTTGAGAATCGCATCCCGGGCAATGTTCTGATTGTTCTTGGCGATCTGGACGGCGAGATCCGTAGCAGTTTTCTGCGCAATCGCTTCAGCACGTTCAGCAGGACTTTTAAACATCCAATCAGGATCTGTTCTGGCTAGAGTATTTTGTGCCCGGATATACAGTGATGAAATACGATTACTGTCAGCTGCACTTAATTTTCTTTTACCTAATGCCTTTGCAACTTGTTCTCTACATTCAGCTCTCATGCTGCTTCACTCCCAAATCTTAATGCGCAGCTTGCCAATGCTTTCACTGCCTGAATTTCATCTTTTGCGATTTCTTCTTGCTCTTTGACATAGTCCAATAGATCTCGGGATGACATCGTCACAATTTCCTCATCCCCGTTTTCATCCAGACGCGTAAAGGTCACTTCCATATCGGGATCTGCTTCCAGAATTGAAACTGCTTCCCTGCCGTCTGCCGTGTCAGTGAATGCACCGTATTCCCCTTTACTAGACTTGGTTAAGTCCGGTGCACCATCAACCTTAGATTTACCTGGCTTCCAGAACTCCCGCTCTAATGCCTGGGTAGCTTTATGCTGTACTGCAGTTAATTCAGGACTATCGGCTTTACCATTAGCAGGATGGGCAAATAGATCATTTCCATTACGTGTAGCCTTTACCGGGCTAATGGTGCCATCCTGATTAATCTGGCGCTGGAAGGTCGTATTAGAAGTACTATTGTGTAGTTCTTGAATAATCCCCCCATCATCCATTGACCGCTCTCGTTTAAGGTAATTTTGCGATCTGGTTGGAGTCCAATTATCTACCCCTGCGATAATTGAGTTTTGCTGAATATTTGAATCTGATGTTTTGGTATTGATATCTAAAGTGTTCGATTCTGGATCTGGAAGAATAACGCGTTGTTGTTCTGGCTCAAGCTGGTAAAGATCAGAGTCCAATGTATCCAAATTACGACTGGCACTATTACCAGGGCCAGATAAGTCGACCTGAGGTTCAACATACGGCGTTCGGTAAGCACCTCCTTCCGAATACTGATAATGCGCCGTAGCCTTGAGGTATTCCAGATCCTCCTTGGTCAATGGAGAAGATAGGGCTTCAAACTCTTCCTGGAGTGACTTAACACTATGCTCATCTGCACTGAGTACAAAAGGCATTGCTTCAACTTCAGCATCAGATTGGGACTTGTAAGCAGGTGGTGCAGTTATATCAGACTCAAACTGTGGGAACTCTGATTCGCTCCCTCGGACTTCGGTAGGATGTGCTGCACTTTGTGAACCGACATCACCATAAAGTTTAGCTATATCGTTCCAGCGCTTTTCGTATTTGGCCTTTACCTGCCCTACGGTCATACCATTGAATTGATGACTTGAAGTGATACCTTCTGCAATCTGTCTTGCAGTCTTTTTCTGATTGCCTTTACTCCAGCGTGTGGCCACATCAACAAAAAGCTCATTATCCTTAGCCTTTAAAAATGCTGGTCCACCACCCTCACCAAAGAAATGCAGGTAGTAAAGCTCTAGGCCATTCGGATCTCGATTAAAGTGACTACGAAAAACCTTGGAGTTATGTTCGTAGTAGTTCAGGCCCGCTTTAATTTGATCATTGCCATCAAACTTGTTCTTACCTCCCATACGAGCAAAGGTGCTATCCAAAGTCTGGAATAAGCCGGTAGCTGACGATAGTAACTTACCGTTTCTGTCCTTTGGCTGGATTGAAGTGCTGAAGGTGCCACCAGTTTCCAAATGGGAAATGATTAAGGCATCCACTGGATTGATACCCCGTTTAGAGGCTTCCTGGACAATCGTTTTTGTCCACGGTTTTTTATCAAATACAGGGTTAGTCAAGACATCGGCTATTACTGGTGCTTTATGTTCATCAGTATTGATAGCGCTTGGTCTTACGAGGGCCTTCGGTGTACCTGTTATTGGTACCACTGGTGTACTGGTTGCTACTGCTTTAGGTGTGCCTGTCACTGGTGCTTTTAAGCTGACCAGCTCATCATTGAGTGCACTCTCCATTGCACTATCCAATGCATCAAAGTGTGAATTGGCCTCTTTTGCATTAGTTGGACTAAATGGGTTCGTGCCTTCTGCATGCTCGATGTTGGCCTGAATATGAGCCGCATCATTCATGGTATCTACATTACTATGGTCTTTGATCTGCTCTGGCCGTAAACGCCCTTTGTTCGCCCACAAGTTGAGTAGTAAAGCCATCCCGCCGTTTGCTGCCAATGTGGACGGACTTAATGCATTTTCCTTTAATGCTTCACCGTATTGAGCGACTTTCTTATTTTCATTGTTTTCAAGAAATGAACCTTCAAGATAATCACCGGCTGAACCTGCTGCAGTAGCCAGCGCGGTAGTAGCTACGGCGTCAGCAATTACAGACTTAGACACACCATGGGTAGGAATAGCAAAACCCAAAGCATCTGTAACCCCTTTAATAGCCCCACCGGTTCGAGCCGTTTTTATGTCTGCCCCTTTATTCAGTAAGTCTGATTTTTCTGCTTCAAAGGTCTGGTACCCAAATAGTCCAGAGTTTAGGGCCAAACCAGGTACACCACCTGTACCTAGTGTAGTAACGGCGTTCCAGCCAATACGTGTAAAGTCTTTGGTCAGGCCATAGGTAAACTCACCTATGCCACCTAAATCATCAGGCTTAAAAATCTCGAGGTTTTGCGCTCTTAAGGCCGCTGCTTTCTTATCACCACGTACTAAGGCATCTGGGGCAGTGGCTGCCTCAATGGTACCCATAGCAACACCGGAAACAGTACCTAATACGCCGTCACTAAATCCACCGCGTTCACTTTTAGGTTTAAAGCGAGGATCGTCCTGATTTAACGTTAATTCATCATCTGCTAAAAATTCCATCTCTACCTCATCTCACTTTAAAAGTTAAGCGTGTTTGACGCTTCTTATCGGTGGCATCCATGATGTACTTGCTACCATTCTTGAAGTAATAGACGTATGGATTTTTAGGGTCTTGCTCTAAAGGCAGATCCAAGAAGAAGTCTTTATCAGATCCGCCATAGTTACGGGCATTGCGAGAGTTAAAGCTCTCCAGCTGCTCACGAAAAGCCTTTTCACCAACAGTATGAGGCCGTAACACTACTGATTTACTTCCGAAGAATCCCCCTGAGGTGAACTTGCCTCCTGTGACATTCTTGGCAGCTCTATTGAAAAGCTCTTCATCAATGGTTTTATTTAAAATATTGCCTTTGGGATCAGTCACCTTCTCAGCTTTTTGAACCAAATAAGCATAGTTGGCTTTGATTGAATCCAGATAGATTTGAAAGTCAGGTTTACCTGGTGAAGTAATACCAGCTAAATACGTTTCTGTTTGCTTTGTTAAACCGTTTTCATCTACTTTGACCAAGCCTTTTTCAATCAGATCCTGACCGGTAATAATCTGGCCAGCAATATCTTGTAGCCCCCTATTATTGAGTGAAGCGGATAAACGATATGAGCCACTTTCACCAGCAATACTGTTGATCATGTCTCTAGATGCATTGGCATTGCCAGCACTAGATTTATAGAGGCTAGTCACTAAATTCAACTTATCGCCTGGTCTAGCTTTTTCCCAGAACTGCTTTAATTCAGATTGTTGTTGAGTAGAGAAAGGATTTAACGACCCTACAGTACCGTTCAATACATTGTTCGCGTGAATAGATTTAATGTTTTTAGATAAAGCATTAATGGCATCAGGATTGCCGCTCAAAATCGCATTAGTTGGTACTACTGTCAGCTCTTGGCCAGTCTTGATTGAGTACGCCAGAGCTGAATTATTTTTCTCATAGCCCAACATATTCTCATGCGTTTTAGACAGAAGGTTTAACTTCCAGCTCACGTCTTTAGCATTATCTTGCGCCGTATTTTGAGCCTCTGAACGCTTTTTACTGAGGTAAGCTTCACGCTCGTCCGCCCCCAGTCTCATGAACTGCTGTACTTCAACCAAAGCCCCGCTATACTGAACAAACTCAGATTCTTTCCCTGTACCCTTAACACGTGCTAAACGCGATTTAATCACGTCTTCACTTGGGATCAAGCCTGTTTCAATATCTGCCTTCATCTCAGTAACAGCATCTTTTGCATCATCTTCTAACTGCTTTTGCTGTAAGGCAACTGCCCGGTTATTCTGATCGATTTGACTTGATACCCGTCCACTCCAGTAGACGGCCTGCTCTTGAGTTAAATTAGGGTGTTTTGCTATTACAGCCTCAGGAGTGGATAGTTCAGTCAGCTTTTCGTTGTCTGACTTATTTCCCAAATAAAATGTGGATACATCATTGCCGGCCCGACTATTTTTGTACTCGTTAAAAGTATCCTGGACATGCGCTAATGGTAAATTTTTGGACTGTGCGTACAGAGCCATGCCACTCCAAACATCCTGCTCAGAAGCGTTTGGATTTTTGAGATAGTTTTCTCGCATATCCTTTAGTTTTACAATAGCCTGTTGCTGCTCCGACTTCTGCGCGATCGGCAAATACTTCGATGCACTCTGGTAAGAATGCTGCTCAAAATAATTATTAAAGTTCTGCTCAAACTGTTTAGGTATTAGATCTTTGTACTGACCTTTGATTGTTTCTAGGCTCTTTTGGCGTTGAACTACGGCGTCATCATAGGCAATTGCACCACTTTGCATTTTAAGCAAAAGGTCATCATCCACTACACTGATGTCCGCGCCAACCTTAGAGGATTGCAATGCAAAATCAGCTTTAGCTTTTTTGTCCTGCTCCGCCTTTTTCTGCTCAGCTTGTTGTGTAGCAACTTGTCCTATAGCCTGACCCAAATTAATACCAGCCTGTGCTAATTGGCCTGTGTTGCGCTGTGGCATCTGGGTACGCTCAACCTGTGGCATTGCATTGCCAAAGTTGCCCATCGGGATTCTAGCCATTTTATTTCTCGAAGTAATTTACTCAATACTTCAAAATTAAATGGTTATGTGTCCTCAAAAAATGGGTATATTTAGTCCAGAAAAAAGGAGCCTAAATAGCTCCTATCTCTCGACTAAAATCAGGCTGTACGCTTCGTTTGATGAAAGCAACGATTGATATTTTTCACTCCAGACTTACGACCAATAAAAAGTGATTCCAGCACACGTTTTATAAACTGGATCTTCTTAACGATCTGGCCTAACTCAAACTCAAATGCATTCCGGTTAAGAAGACGCTTAAATTCTCGATCAGGATCTAAATAGTGTGCCGTAATAATTAAAGTATTCGGACAGCTATTCAAGTTAATTAAAATTGTATAGAGATGATTATGGTAAAAAGCTCTATTGTTCTTAGCTGTTAAGTACGCAAGACGATGGATCAGTTCTTCCAAGTGAGAAGCAACTTTTAGTAAATGATCTTTATACTTAACATTGAACAACTGTGCTGGTTCCTTGCCATTGATCTCCCTTCGAAACTCATCAATCAAGTATTCAATCCCATTACATAGCTGGATTGATCTTTCCATATCATCACAGTCTAAAGGCTTAAAAGCCGGAACTGTTGGTCGTTGCATGCTTATATGCTCCAGTTATTAATTCTTGGGATATCTTGGTTTGTTTTATCAGCGAGAGCTTTCCAAAGCTCAATAAATGCTTCACCGTTCTCATAATTTGGAACACCGCCACGCGCCCATTCAGCCACACTACTAGGACCGGAGATTGATAATAGATACGCAATCTTTTCGTTAGTCATTTCATGATATTTTTTTAGCTCATCAATCATCTTTTTATAATTAGGTGCGCCGTACTTAACTTCTGCTTTGAGAAACAGAAGATTTTTGGGCACTTCAAAATTATTAAGCTCAATATAAATCCCCATGCTGTCACCTAATCAGTTTTGTCGTATCTAGATTAATAAAGTCGCTTAATAGCCTGGTATCAAGTCAGGCCACTAAGTCAATTAGATTGAATATCTATCAGTTATGCCCAAGCTTTATCTTCATCACTTCCAACCTCCATTCGTCTTTGGAGGTGACGCACTCGTGATTGCACTTTGCTGTTGTGCAGATGCTTTTGAGTTTTTAAAATTAACAGCACCACTTGCACCTACGGCAGCCGTATTCAATGCACCGGAAACGATGGCTGTATTCGCATTACTACGATGCACACTCGCTTCACCTTTTAACCGTTGTGAGCTGTTATAGCCCGTAATCTCGGCCATGTTGGCATCATAGTTAGCATCAAGTTCAATCTGGTCGTTAATGACCACCGCCGTCCCTTCATGCACATCCAGACCGTTTCCTGCGGCTGCTGCACGTGCACGTGACTGTACCTTTTCCTTTTCCTTACGGATTCGTTCAGCTTCAAGTCGACCACGTGCAAGCTGTGCTTTCCCGTCCGCTTCAGCCTGCTCTGATGCATGCTTGTTACTTTGATAACTTGAATACCCTGTAAGTGCGGTACCTGCCACTGCTGCCACTGCTGCTACTGCTGCCCAACTCATGAGATAAACTCCTGAATATTATGACCTATAGAAATTAAGAACTTTTCTTCCTCACCATGTGGGACAATCACTTCTTTTTCGATTTCTTCTAAATCTGTGCTTTCAGTCGCGTGGATCGTCATGCAGGTGGAATCTTCATGGAAGTAAGCTACTCGCTTTGTTCCTGGCATGGTTCGCTGAATACATGGTGCTTGAATGTGCTCTACGCCGTTTTCAGTTAGTACACTTAAGCTACCAGTTAAAAATAGAATGAAGTGTTCAGTACGATGCATTTTGCTTACAACTAAAGTCCCTGCTTTGGCCTTAAATTCCCTTACATAAACCTTGTTGCCAAAATGATGAACTAACCCTGTTTCTGCCTTTTCAAGGTCTCCAGATTCAATCTTTTGCTCTAGTTCATTCTGCAAGCTAATGGCAGCGCCTACATAAGATTGCTTGTAAGCACCACCCATTACGTAAGCTAAGAAATCTGTATCCCCTGGTGAGATAATTTCACTCATATCTATTCATCCAATTTCTAATCATTAATGGCAATTTAGAACGCTTAAAGTCCTCAAAAAATGGGTGAATTTGGATTTAAATTTCTGTGGAGTGAGATTTCGTAAGAGTACCAAGATCGACAAAACGCGCGCGCGCGCGAGGGAGACCGCAAAACACTATATTTTTAGCCTTCCATTCCACCTAGTAATCAATGCCATCCTTCAATCTCCTTTTATCAGTACGGCGTATCCAAGCAGGTCAAATCATACTTTTTAAAAACATTCCTAAAACGCTCTAATTTCTCGTATTAGCGCTTTTAGATTTCTCATGTACCTTTGGTTGTTTTTCTTATTAAAGTTGCTCAGTGAGGAATTGGCTGCAAAATTGGGCTATATATTTATTCGCTTTTAGATATTCTTCAGAAAAATAATAACTCCTATCAAAATCTCAACCTCATAACACTCTAATGAGCACTTGAAAAGTTGAGCTTTTCTTCTCAGAGAAACTGACAGATTCTTTGATAGGTTCATTGATAGGTTCTGCATCCCAAAAACGGGTACATTCAAAATCCCAAAAACGGGGTCGTTCAAAATCCCAATATTGGGAATATTACCGTTTTCGGAATGATACCAATATTGGGTAGATTCTTATCTTCAGAGATTGAAGCAACTTAATGAATAGCTTTAAATCGCGAATGACTCTTTTTATTTAGATAAATCTTATCTGCATTTCGACATACCAATTCAAACTCTTTCATATTCTGAGCCTTTTTAGCAGTAAACCGTACATAGTGAAGATTTTGAGGGAAATACATTTGATTTAGTTTCTTATGGTTTGGATCCCTACTATTTAATTTTGATCTGGTCTTGGCCTGTAACTTTCCAATTTGGTGCCGGGTACCATGGAAATTACCATGTGCACTTAATCGATATGTAGCTTCTTTTAATCGATCTGCCTTACCTGTAGAGATTAAATCAATCTTCTTATCTAACTCCCTTTCAGCCGACTGCATAAAATCTTTTGATAGATACCAGGTGTAGCGGACTTTCTTCTGAGAATGACGCTGGAAAAACTCCAAGTGCTTTTTACGAACTCCACGTAATACCCTAGTCAGTTCTTTTAATCGGTCGTTATAACCGGTATTAGCATCAAACTTAATCCCAAACTGATTTAATAAAAACTGACTTACAGAGGTTTTATTCCAGCGAGTGTGTTTATTTTCGAGAAAGGCGAAACCAAAATTTTTATTAATGCCAGCTAGACGATTTAATTCAAAATTATCGAATGGTTTAAATATCCGGTAAGTTGAATTCTTATTACTATCAATTGTCTTTGTCCGGATTGTCTTGGTATTAAATATCACTCCAAATTGTTCCGGGTGATAATAGGTCTTAGCAAATTGAGGCTTAAGATCGCTGAACTCTATGTATTGTCCAAGTACATAATCACCATAGCGTAGCAGTTTCTCTTTTTTGACAGTCAAAATACTGTTGAGCTTTTGCTTTTGCACCATGCTAGAATTTTTAGCGAGTATTTCTTTTAGCGTCAGCTTACTTCTTCGTGCCTCTCTATAGCCTGTAGTAAACAACCAGAATTGGAATACATCATTCCTTGCCGGATCATAATTAATAACCAAACTCCAGACCGGTTCCCCATAATCTGATTTTCGCTTGCGTAAAGATTCATCCAGATTGAGACCATACTCCAAGATCAACTTTGGAATGACAGTATGGAACTTTGAAAAACTAACAGAATCAGAGAACCAAAACTTTGCACTGCCGTTAGAAATGCACTGCATTAAGCTTAAAAGACAATCAGTTTTCGTTGTGGTGTAGTAGATCATTATTCATTCAAAAGTGTATTTTTATGCGGAAAGCATAAAAGTTTATCTTTGATTCAAAAAGCATAAAAAACGCCATATTCATGAAGTAGGCTTTTTTTTAAGCACTGATGGTCTTTCTATAAATAAGAGTTCCTGTTTAAACGTATTTTGTACAGATATACGCTTAAGAGCACATCTCTTAACTACACAAAAAGTGCAGTTCATTCAGATCCATTCTAAAGCATGGTTAATTGCTCTCGAGGTCTCAAGTGTGTTAATTGAGTTTAAAAGAAAGCCCTCTAAGTTAAGAATTAACTACAGGCTTTTGATCTTATTTTTTATTTTTATGTAGAGTTGCCAATGATAATTAATACTTGTCGCAGTTGGACCCACGCCTTTATTCTGTCTAATCAGGAGATTATTTAAAGGATAGTCTTGACGATCACAAACTATTACTTCGCTATATTCACCTAAAACAGAGTTAAATTGATCTGCAGTTAAATCAATACAAGTGTCGTTCAGTATTGTCCAAGCATGTGAGCGTTCATCTTCAAAGTATCCTATCCAGTATTCCAGATTAAGACTATATTCTTGTTGCATATAAATAATAAAAAGGTCGGAAATATCCCCGCAAGCACCTGTGGGAAAATTTTTAAGACCATAAAAATTAGCCAGCTCCCCATCAGCCTTTAAGGAGTTCAGTGCACTCCTGAAATTAAGAGCGATATCTTTTATTTCCACAAATATATAATTTCCAAATTTGATTTATATTGATGCATAGCCTACCCAGGCTTCTTCATAAAAATACTTTCTTTCTGGATCGTGTGCACTATAAAAATTAGATTTAGGTTTTTATTTAATTAATTGAACTACTCTACAGAGTGGTTTTTTATTGGTTGAAAAATATCTAATATCAGCTATAACTTAGATTGACCTATCTAACAAAAATAGAGCCACAATGAAAAAATTTATAATACTGGCGTTAATCGCCTCTTTTGCCACAACTGTATATTCTCACGGTGGGCGCACTGATAAAAATGGTTGTCATAATGAGACCAGCACAGGGACCAGACACTGTCACTAGGGGAAAAACATGGGCTTTAATTTTCGTAAGAGCTTTAAGATCGCTCCTGGTGTCCGCCTTAATGTTAGCAAAAAGGGAATTAGCAGCGTTTCTCTTGGAGGAAAAGGTGGGCGGGTAAGCGTTGGCAAGAAGGGCGTACGTTCTACAATAAGTGCACCAGGTACAGGTCTTTCATACACCTCTCATCAACCATTTAAGCAAACTAGAGCTGACAATTCTATTCAAGAGCAGCCAAACACTTTATTTAGTGAAGTTCCTCCAGCTTTACCAACTTATAGACAAGATAGAAATGTTTCCCTCATTCTAGGTATTGGAATATTTTTTATGCCTTATATATTCGCTTGGTTTACTTTAAGAGAGGGATACTCATCACTAGCCAGATTTTCTAGCTTTGGATGGATGATACTTATAATCTTACTGGTGAGATAAATTATTAAGTAACGCCGTTTTAATCATACGGCGTATATCAAAGGCTATCCTCACCTAATCTATTAGATACAAGAACGACTCTTATACTTTTTTTAGCTAAAAATTTAAATCTATATTCAAAAATTACACTTATTGAGATTTAAGGAATCAAATTCACGATACGTGATCTGATATTTTTCCTTTTTTCACTTGTCGGTATATTTGTCGGTATATTTAAACTTATTACTTTTTATATTAATAATATTCAATAACTTAAATAATATTTACGACTTCCTCTCTCACCGCCAAATATCATTATCATGTAGCCACATGATGTCTCAAAAGGTTTAAATCTAAAGGGTTTAAACCTTTTTTGTTGTCTCATGTAATCTCACTACATTCATTGCAATCCCCCATTTCAAGGGGGATAATTGGGGGATAAATTATAGAAGCTGATTTTTGTCCCCCAATTTGTATGGAAATGTTTTTACATGCTCACAGATGCCCAAATTAGAAAGATCAAACCACTTGAGAAGAAAAAACGCTATTCAGATGAAAAAGGACTGTATTTAGAAGTCACTTCCGCTGGCGGTATGTTTTGGCGTTTGAAATATCGCTTTAATGGAAGAGAAAGCACTTTAACAATTGGTAGCTACCCTGAGATTTCACTTGCTAAAGCTCGCCGTAGTCGTGATGAAGCTAGAATTCAACTCTATCAAAACATTGATCCCAATGCGGTAAAAAGCGAACGTTTACAAAGGATAGATGAAAGCATTCTCTTTCAATCACTTGCAATGGAATGGATGAATGACCGTAAATCAGTCATCAAAGTAGGGACATATTCACGAGACCTTACAATTTTTGAAAAAGATTTATTCCCATATATAGGCAAGTTGCCTATTGATCAAATCAAAGGAAAAGATGTACTTGCTTGTGCTAAGAAAATTGAAGAACGTGGGGCTATAGAAACTGCTAAGCGCTCAATACCCTTAGCAGGTCGTATTTTTCGTTTTGCGATCCGTAAAGGAATTATAGAGAATGACCCTACACCTCACTTACAAGAAGCGCTAAAGCCCCGTAAAGTAAAACATATGGCTCGCTTAGACATTTCAGAGTTCCCTGCTTTTCTACTCCGCATGGATAACTATCACGGCAATATTTTGGTTAAAACAGCCCTATTAGTAATGACATTAACTTTTGTCAGAACGTCTGAGCTTATCAATATGGAGTGGAGTGAAATTGACGTCGAAAATAAATTATGGCGCATTCCTGCTTATAAAATGAAAATGGCATTACCTCATATCGTGCCCTTATCAAGACAAGCTTTGGAACTTATTGAAAGCCTGAAACCATTAACAGGTAATAAGCAATTTGTTTTCTATAACCACAGCACGGCTAAACCGTTAAGTAATAATGCTTTATTAAGTGCTATTCGAACTATGGGCTATATGGGTAAAATGACAGGTCACGGCTTTAGAGGACTGGCATCTACAACACTTCATGAACAAGGCTATATGCATGATGCCATTGAAATTCAACTAGCACATACTGTCGGTAACGCCGTATCTCAAGCTTATAACCATGCTCAACATATGGACTATCGAATTAAGATGATGCAGGAATGGTCTGACTTCATTGATAGTTTGCGGAATAATGTGATTCCCTTTCCTAAGTCTAAATTAGCATAGGCTATTATCATGTTGCCATATACTTTTGATGAAGCTATTAAAGCTATCGGAAACAATTGCTCTAAGCATAAAATTGCTGATTTAATTATCAGTGGGCAACTGGAAGCTTGTTTTCGATTTGATGGTGTTATTGCCAATATACAAGGCTTTATTCCTATTATTCATTGTTCAATGTCTTCTGCGGACTTAAAAACTGAACTTACAGAAATACGAATTAATCATGATTGGTTAACAATCCCAACTGAAATAACTGAACTATATGACTTTTTAAATGGTAAAAAGGAAACACTTAAAATTAATTGGGCTATACAGAATCAAGTACTTAGCACCAGTCCAAATAAAGTTGAGATCGTACTACTCGATGAAGAAATTGATTTTTTTGAGTTATCTAACGAAATTGCAAACCCACACATTTCAAATCACTTATTATCACCAAATGACCTTCGTATCTCAGCAGAAAGCTTAAACGCTTATCTATCTCTTTCGAATTCACAAACAGAATCTATCGAAAATTTAATCACAACTGATAAATCACAGTTATCAAGCTTGTTAGATGAAACACATCCTTATTATGCACCTGATTTAGCTCTAGGCATTCGAATGTGGCTTGAAAATTATCGAGATGCTAGTCCTCTTCATAAAACACTGCACAAACCAAATTTTGATAATTTTTTGGATAAATATGGAATCAAAATGAATGATGAAGCAAACAAAAGATTAAGAGAGGTTAGTTCACCATTTGCTACATGGTCAACCAGTAGAAAGGACAAACAAGCAGAAGCACAGAGAAATGTATAATTTATGATTAATATTTAAACAAACAACCAAATTTTGTTATTTATTTTACAGAAAAAGCTACATCCCCCTCCTTACCCCCCCTAATTACTCTTTTGTTTAAATGCACCTATCCCATGCAGTTGCAATCAATTGCATGGTATTCCCATAACTTACATTGATAGGTGTAAACAATGTTTCAAGAAGAGTTCTTGAGAATGAAAGATCTCGCTAATCGCCCCAATAGAAAGGGACTGATTGGCATCTCATCTCAAACACTTTGGCGATGGATTCAACAAAAAAAATTCCCTGCGCCTGTAAAAATTGGTTCTAACATTTCTGTATTTAGAATGTCTGAAATTCAGGCATGGATGAAGGCACAGAGCTAAAAATGAAAGAACCTCGAATCTACAACCGTAAACAAGCATCTGAACTTCTAGCAAGCCATTTACCTCATAAAACTGCGGATCAATGGCATCACTGGCTTGTTAGAAACATTAGGCAATCAAAGCACGTTTACAAATTATCATTTAAAGAGATTGGAAGGCGAATCTGTTATTCAGAAAGTACCTTACTTGCCTTTATTAAATCGTACACCACACCCTACAATCAAATGAACAAAGGAGTTCAACATGGACGTTAAAACTAAAATTCTCAGTACAGTAGTTTCACAAATCGTTGCTGATTTAATGAATCATAACGATTGGGATTCAGTAATGGAATACACAGATTGGACGGCTTTCCAAGCAGAAGTAAATAACAAGGAACTTACTTCAAAAATTCAGTTACTGCTCCAATGTCCTGAATACAAACAAATCATTAAATATGGCAACAAAGTCTTTAATGATGAAATGACCCGACAATCAGAGGAATTCAATCAAGTGCTTCAAAACCTCCCTTGCTAACGCTAACGGATTGAAGAACGGCTCTTGGAGCCGTTTTTTTTATAGCAAATAAATCTATAGGAACACAGAAGCCATGAATGACCTTCAATTAAGTCCAGAGTTTCAAAATTTAATGACTCGCCTGGATCATTTAGATTTAATTGATCCATTTCACAATGATTATTACGCAGAAATGCAAGCTATCAATTTACAGCTCTCATTTCTCAAAACTCAATCAGAACGACAAGATTTACTATCAATAAACACTGACCAAATTCTAAGCTTATCAGTTGATACACCACATGATAAAATGATTGACCTTATGGATTCATTAACTGCAATCTATGCCCAAAATGCTCAGTCGGCAGATGAGTGGGAAACTGTTATTTACTCAAATATCAATAATTATGATTTCAAAGCTATGAATATCATGATTAAAGCTCAAGTTGACTTTTTAGACTTGTATTTTGAAATTGAAAAATCTTCTACACGGCATGACATTAAGAAATATTTAACTGAAAAAACTGGGATTACTCACTACATTTCAGAACATAAAAAAGGCTTTATCATTCGCCTGCATGATATAAATTCTTTGTATGAATTACGGCGCCGGATTCAGTATTTAAATCACTTTGAATGCAATAAGGAAAGCTTTCGAATCATGGAAATTGAACTCGCAATTGATTTCTATCGTTTTAAGCACAAAGCGCTCGTTACAGCCCTTTTTAAATCTATTTGCCTTCCTAGTACAGCTGAAAACTTCCGTGTTTTTAAGAACCAATTAGGCGTATTTACTCCCATTCCATCAACCCCTATCGCAATGATGAAAAAACTTGAAAATGGATATAACATTGGAATTAATCATAAAAAAGCAGATGAATATTGGCATTTTTATGTCAAAACAACGGATCAAAACAAGCAATCTTTACCTGAATACAAATGGCGTATCCGTGCCGAAAAGAACATCAAACTTAATATTTTGAATAAAATGGATAATCGATTGACTAATTTAAAGGCACTTTTGTTCAAGGGGTTTAAAGGGCTAAGCTTTACTCAATTAGTGAATAATGCTCCCCAATCTGTGAAAGACATCTATAAAGAATCGATTCAACCTTTTGGGATGGAGCAAGAAATCCACTATGACAAATCTCGTCATAAGCGGACTTTACAGGAATATATCGAGAAACATGCAGATTTAAACCGACTCATTTCCAATGCTATTCATAATTTACTTCGCAATTTTGCTATCAGTGCTTAACTATAACTATTTTACCGTAAGCTTTAATTCATAAGGCTTACGGGTTAAATCGGTAGATTGATCTGCCTAATAACTTATATACCCTATATACAAGTTATAGGCATGATTCAGCTTAACATTTACTTTACCTTAACTTAACGCTTTTCAAGAAAATCCGCAAAGTCTTAGAAAATCACCAAAATGGTATATGGAGACCATTCATAAAAATTGAGCTCCAAACAATATTCTTATACTTTAATTTTGTTTTATTCAGCCTCTACTACAAAATCAGCATCACCTTTTCTTAATGAATAAGAATCAACATTAAAACGTATGAGGCTAGTTAAATACTTAACATTTGTATTAGTTTCAGTATCTGCATACATACTGCTAATATCCTCATAACCAGCAATTTCAACTAATTCTTCAGCAAACCTTTCAACTATATCCTGTATAGCACTCTGCAACTCGTTTGAGACCTCATCACGCAATAAGAAAAAGAATTCAAACTGATAAAAATCCCTTTCTTCCATAGAATCTAAATTTAAATAAAATCCTTTGATAAAACTAGAAAAATCATATTGCGGTAAAGAGTTAGTTGCGACATCTTCCAATTCAAAAATATATTTATCTAAAATCCGATATAGTTTTTCATTAAAAGAGTCTGGTAATGCGCTCCTAAAATATCTATTCGCTCTCCAAAAAGGCAAAGCTAATTTAAAATCTTTATCTAATTGGAAAATATTAAGATCTGTCTTTTCATTAATTATTTCCATCAACTTTTGTTTTTTTACAGTTACGATATAATCTACACTAGCTTCGTAATCAAGCTCTTGAAACTTAAATTGAAATTTCCTGACACTTTTAGTGAATTGATTTCCATGAAAAACCTGTTTAGGCTTAATTTTCTGACAAAAAGCTATTTCAATGCAGTCATCCAAGTCATCCTGATTACAGGCTATATCACAATTTTGTGATAATACGACACAAAGTGTTCCATTTTTAGTTTTTTGAGTTTTATCTCTTAAATCCTTTTTAGGCAAAGAGTCCAGCCAATCTTTACGATCACCCTCTTCAATTAAGTCAATAAAAAAACAAGAAGCTTGTTCAAGCTTCTTGTTATGAAATAACTGCTGTCCACATGATAATTCTGTCACTTAAGCTAAACCTCATGCATGACTAGTCATATTCAGTAATGAGATATCATCACTATTTCTATGAATTTTAGATTTAGATTCCATTTTTATCTTTAATTGATTAGCAAGATCAATAATAGAATCCTGATTCAGATTATCAGTAGTTAAAAGATCGAATAGAGTATGATTATTTACCATATAAGTTTTACTCAAAGCTCCGGGACTTTTTTCAAATATTCCAGACAACTCATCGAATATATTTTTTAATTTTTTAACACGCACAAGATTTTGCTCATGTAAGTTATGGTTACTCTCATTTTGATTTTTATAGTTGTGTAACGTCTGTCTAGTAACTTTGAATACTTCAGCAATATCTTTATTTGGCAAGCCTAGAGCCACTTTTACTAAATCAACAATATCAGCAACATCAACCTTATCCTCAACGCTATTTAGAAAACGTGAAGAATCTTTACTATAATTATATGAAGTCCATACATTTTCACTGACATGATTCACATATTTAGAATCATGATCTAATATTTCAAACGGCCGAATAGAGTGAGTTTGAGCACTCGAGAACAGGATTGTCGCACCTAAAACGAAAGGTTTTGCTGATTGAACTGATGCTGTATTCCACATAATCACTCTCCTATGACTTCCCACTCTTTCAAAGCTACTTCTGAAAGAGATGCCCAAAATACATCACTAACATCCTGATAAAGTGCTTGTGCTTTCTCATCCAATTTTTCTATAGAAAACAAAGGACTACCTACGAATGGATGAATATGTCGTATATCTAATAATCCATAGGTAGGAGAAATGACATTAAGCCACTCAGTTTGCCCTTCGATTATTAGTGTGCAATTCTCATCTGACTCCATTAAATCATGAGGTAAAATTTGATTTACCTTTCTTTCTACAGTCGGTATTTCAGCAAAATTAACTATTAGTTGCCCAACAGCAGTTTCTACAACATTTATCTTTTGTCCCTGCAAAAGCTTAAACTCTCCAAATAATGCAGGTGATAAATAATTCTCAATAACAAAATCGCTTAAATTATATTCTTTTACTGGAACAATAACATTTATATATCTTAATTCTAAAGCTTTAACCACTGCTTTATCTAGTTTAGAAAACTCACGGACAACTAAAATAACATCTTTAAATAATCTATAAAAATCTTCAAAAGAAGAGTATTTAGTAGCCTTAAGCTGAATTGAAGAGGAAGAAATCTCCACAATACTTCTTTCACCTGCAGCTCTAAAAAGTAATCTTTTTGTATTATGCTTCTCTTGCGTCACACTTTGAGTGACGGTATCAAACTTGACATCAAAACCTTCGATCTTGCTTCTTATTATTTCAGGAAAACCTATTTCTATCATCTTGTCATGCAATATATTTTCTAATTCTTCTGAAATGTTTTTTAAAGAAGGAAGCTCAGCAAACTTCAAATCTAGTACTGCATGTACTAAAGGTGCTTTTACTAATGACTTCTTCATCTTATTGACAACCGATTATTTACTGTATAGCCAAATTTTACACTTTTTTTTACATTTTGCTATTTTTTTTACATTTCTAAATCTTTCGATTTGCTAACTTTTAGCTTAATCATGGTTTAAACCCTCAAATTCTACCTAAGGGGGATGATTGGGGGATTAAAAATTTAACATATAAAAATATTATTTACTTATCATTAATTTAAATTAAAAATTCAACTCCCTCTCTCCGCCAGAATTTAAAAACCCGAATCACATGATTCGGGTTTTTTTATATTTAATTTTATCCATCATCCCATCAGTAAAAAAAATTATCTGCTTAGATCTTAAAATATTATTATCTATCGCCTTAGGCAAAGGCATTGAATTAATACCAGTCCTCGTTCATAAAAATCTTTTGCAACACAACACTTACGCTCAATTCTATTTTTAAAAATCTTCATTTTTCATCAGCCAAAAAACTGATGAATTGTGCAGTTTCTGTACGCCATTCATTTCAGGTTTTTATTTATGTGTTCAAACAAAAAACTGGCACAGAAATAGCTTAATTTTATTGTCATCAAAGCTATGTTATGTTGCTTATAAATCAACTAAAAGGAGAATAAAAACCACAGGATAGAAAGAAATAACCAAGTGAACCGAGCCATTCAAATTTGAAGTTAAAAAATAGATACACTGCTATTCGGAGAGCGAACATGAATAACAGCGCAAACTATGCCAAACAGATTAAAAATGCAAAACGTGGCGGTTATACCCCAACTATTGCCAAGGACATCAATAAACATAAAATTCAAAAAGCCTTGAGACTCATCGAACAGTGGAGAAGCCTCGCTCAAGAACTCAAACCTCAAATGCAGTTTGATATGGCCTTTACTTTAGAGGAATGTGCACAAGAATTAGATCGCATCCTGAAAAACAGATAAACCTTATAACCGACTCATATCCAGAACCAATCCTGTGCTTTCACCCTCGCCCATATCTGCACATATGGGCCATTTCTTTGCACATAATCAAAAACAGAACTTTTCATCCATTCGGTCAAAATAAACAAATCCTGCCGAAACAGTTTAAACGGTTATTTTTTGGCTTGCGTGACCCAAAAAAATCTGTAAAATGCACTCCACCATGCCGGCATAGCTCAGTTGGTAGAGCAACTGACTTGTAATCAGTAGGTCCACAGTTCGAATCCGTGTGCCGGCACCATATCTTAGCCTCGCTTTTAGTGAGGCTTTGATGTTTCTGGGTTTTAGTATTTTGAGCTGAGTCTTCTTGCACTTTCTAGTGCTTCGATTGTGCCGTCACTTGCACATATCTCACAATCCCTTCCTGATATAATTTTCGGCCTAGTTTCGCTGTCATCTGAATTTTAAAATGATCCAGTTTTGAACCTTGGGCCTGATCATCTGATGCTTTTGAATTCAAAGTTTTTTGCACATAATCCGCAAAGCCTGAAAATACCGGCTCGGACAGATCCTGAATCTGGATATTTTTAAATTCAAAACGATCCAGACAGGCATATAATGCACCCACTGTCATTAAATCTTTTAAATTCACATCGGCAGATTTCAATAAAAACTGATATTTACGCCGTTGTAATGCATTTAAATTTTCCCAACGCTCGGACAAAACCAGATGATGAAAACCAATCCGTGCATTTGAATTTAAAACACTGCGGACCTGCTCCAAGAATAAAGGCACAGGACTGTGATAAGCCGCATCCAGGCACAACACCACATCAAAACGCTGGGAAAATGGCAATTCTTTTAAACGCAAAAATGACGCCTGATAAATGGCATTCAGTTCTGGTAAATATTGCTGAATATTGGCCACACAGGCAGCCTGCAGCTCAACCCCGGCCAGATATTGCACCTGATAATGTTGCTGCCAGTGCAGCAAGCTGGCGCCCTGACCGCAGCCTAAATCCAGCAGTTTATCTTTTGAATTTAAACTTACAGTTTGCGCAAGGTGATCGGCCAGCATACGACAGGCAGCCGCATAATCCTGCTGACCTGCTTGCCAATACCCTAAATTGCTCCAGGGCAATTGCGCGTGATCGCCCAACACAGCGGCATCAATCGCATACTTGTGCTGGGGAAGGCGCTGACGCAGTGCCTGAAGCCATTGCATGGATTAATAACCCAGTTGCGGTGCAACCTCGACCACAGGTTTTAAACCCTCAAATGGTAAAGGTGCACCCAAAATTTCCGCAATCTTCATCGCTGAGGTCACTGCCGATTCCAGAATTGGCAAACCGTCACATGACCATGAACCGCAGAAGAAGACTTTACGATTGGCATCCAGATGACGTTGCTGCAATTCCTTATTCAGTGCCACGGTATTGGCATCGACCACTGCACGCGTTAGCATCACCGATTTGATCACTTTTTTCGGATCAATCTCGGTTACCGGACGCCAGGTCTGAAATACGGCCGACTTGCCGACCAGAGAAGGTTCAATCGAGTTAAGCCACACGGTAAATTGCTGACGGGTAAATTTACGATCCATCATATAGCTGAGTACGGCCCAGTCTTTACGCTTTGGCGGCATCACGCTGGCATCGGTATGGATGACCAGTTCACCCTGTTCGAATTTGAATTTCTTCAATAATTCAATTTCACTGGCAAACTGTTCTGGATCCAGGAACTCCTCAATTTTGGTGGTCGGTGTCGCGACAATCACCCGGTCAAACAGTTTTGAATAACCGGCCGCATTTTCAACTTTGACCTGATCGCCCTGCTCTTGTACCAGTGTGATCGCTGAACCGTCTTCAATATGAATGCCTTCAATCAGCTTGTCGACAAGCGCCGGTGTACCGCCTTGCAAACGCAGTAAAGCATCACCATCGGTCAATTGACGCAGGAAAATTAACAACGGTTTAGCTGGCCATTCACCAATGGTTTTCGGATTGCAGGTACAGATGGTATATAGCACCGGCATCACCGCACCATGCCAGAATACTTCTTCAATCTCGTTGCGGTTGATAAATTCTGCCAGGCTGATGTCCTGATTTTTCGATTTAAAGAATTTGGTCAATGCAACTTTTAACTGCAACAGGCCTTTGACCAGACGCCAGCCATACTGCTGCAGGCCTTTACGGTTATTGATAATCGGGATATTGCCAATTCGGCTGCGCGATGTGGTCAGCCAGGTTTCAGTTTTATCTTCAAATAACCAGCTGCAGGCCATATAGGTCCGCACCGGATAAGTTTTAATGCCCAGATGCGTGGCCAGACTCAGGGTGTTTTTCCACAGATAGGGATTCATCACACGTAAAGGTGCGTCAATCAGGCCCCCTTCAAATTCAAGGCTATGACTGTCCATGCCGCGACCTGGAAGTGCTTCAAAAATCGTGATGTGATGCCCTGCGTCCTGGAGAATTCTGGCTGTAGCCAGTCCGGCCATGCCACTACCAATTACTGCGATATCCAAACTGATCATCCGTCATTGAAAAACTACAGAAATTATGTACCATGCGCCAATCAAACAGGTTATTAAAATCTTCCAGAATATATGTTTTTCGTAAAGGCCTTTTTGTTCAATTTCACCTGCTTTTTATTCATTTTTTTGCAGCAGTTAAAATTCCATCAAATATAGGATTTTATTTATATTTTTATTTAAAAGATAAAAAAATTACTTTAAAAACAAATAATTTAATTAACCATTTTTATAATCCTTGGTTGACAAAAACTTTTAAAATACCTATGATTCGCAGCATAAGAAAACCATAAATTCATCCGGTTCCATTCAGATGCGTTTATGCGAAAATTGTTTAAAACGACAAGAAACTACAGCGCCTTATAAAATAAAAGCCTCTGCGAAAGCAGAGGCTTCTTTGTTTTCAGGCCTGGTTGATCATGCAGCATGGTATTGAGCTTACTTTATTGCCTCTCATAAGCCGCTTAAAAAGCATAGAGTGCAATTCCTCAATCCTCATGTTGTTCTCAAATAGAAATCAAATGGCATGATTTTTTTGTCTAGAATTCATAAATCTCTAAACTAAAAAAATAAAAAATCCAGCAACTTATGCTGGATTTTTCGCTTCAAAGAACTAGGTTCGAATTAGATTTTACCCACCAGGTCGATTGACGGCGCTAGTGTAGCCTCGCCTTCTTTCCATTTTGCTGGACAAACTTCACCTGGGTGCGCATGTACATATTGTGCAGCTTTCACTTTACGAAGAAGCTCTTGGGCATCACGGCCAATACCACCCGCGTTGATTTCAATGATCTGGATTTTACCTTCTGGATCAATCACGAAAGTACCACGATCTGCCAGACCTTCAGCTTCAATCAATACTTCGAAGTTTTTAGACAAAGTCCAGGTTGGATCACCAATCAATGGATACTGGATTTTACCAATCACCTCAGAGGTATCATGCCAAGCTTTATGGGTGAAATGAGTATCGGTAGACACGCCATAAATTTCTACACCCATTTTCTGGAATTCAGCATACTGATCAGCAAGATCGCCTAATTCAGTTGGACAAACAAAGGTAAAATCTGCAGGATAGAAAAACACCACTGACCATTTACCTTTCAGGTCTTGCTCAGAAACTTCGATGAACTGACCATTGTGGTAAGCAGTTGCATTGAATGGTTTGATTTCAGTATTGATTAAACTCATGATATATTTCCTCTGGCTTATTTCTGGGATTGCTTATCTTGTGAAGCTAGAATACGAAAAATTTTAAAATAGGTAAAACCGCAAGTTTTTATAAAAATGATCGCTTTTTTAGATCATAAATTTCTATCAGTATTTATTATCTTATTTATTTTCTCGATGCAGAGTTGTCCCCATCAAAAGCAACCTGATGTTTTAAGATTTATGATTCTTTTAATAAGTCGGGCTTTATTCAAACTTAATATAAATCTCGAGGATATAAAAAACCCACCGTATTCAGGTGGGTTTTAATGATAATTTACCGTTCTGATAAATCAAAATGGTAAGTCATCATCTAGATCTGCTGCAGGCGCTGCTGTTGGAGCAGGTGCAGATTTCGGCGCAAAACCACTCGGGTTATTGTTGCCATAACCGCCGCCCTGATTGTTGTTAAAACCGCCTTGCTGTGGCGCTGAACCATAACCTGATTGCGGGTTATTGCCATAACCACCCTGGTTGTTGTTCACCTGATTATTGTTATTAAAGCGTGGCTGGTTAAAGCTGCTCTCGCCCTGATCATTTTGAGGACGGCTAGAGTCTAACATCTGCATTTGTTCACCACGAATTTCCGTCGTATAGCGCTCCTGACCATTCTGGTCAGTCCACTGACGGGTACGTAATGAACCTTCAATATATACTTTTGAGCCTTTACGAAGATATTGCTGTGCAATTTCACCTAAACGGTTATGCAACACGATACGGTGCCATTCCGTTTGTTCTTTACGTTCACCGGTACTTTTATCTGTCCACGAATCGCTGGTTGCGATCGAGAATTGAGTGAGAGAGCCACCATTTGCAAAAGTTTTGGTTTCCGGATCTTTACCCAAAGTACCCACTAAAATAACTTTATTTACACCACGCATTTGCCGTTTACTTCCTATATATTTCTGTATTTTACTTTATAAGAGTTATGCTTAAATGGCTACCTCTTTACCCAACAAGTGCGTTAATTGTTGTCGCGAAGCATCATCAATCTGCTGTTTATCGACTTTTACATAGGCAACTTGCTGTTCAGACATCACCACGACCTCTTCAATACCACGAATCGCCAAAAGCTGAGAAGTCCATTCGTCAGTTTGTCTGCTTTCCGGCAAACGCAACACCAGCGATGACAGATAGCGTGGCTGTGCCAGGCCAAAACTCATCAGCAGCCAGATTATCGCAATCCCTGTCAGGATACTCCAGCCCATCGAGGTATTGTTCAGCAGTAATAATTGTCCGCCAATCATACCGCCAAAGAACGCCCCTAAAAACTGGCTGCTGGCATTTACGCCCATTGCGGTGGCTTTGGACTGGATCGGTGCCGCTTTCGACAACCAGGACGGCAACAAGGCTTCCATCACATTAAAAGCAATAAAGAACAGCCCTAGACCAATCAGCAAGACATATTTGGATTCAAAACCAAATGCCATCACCATTAGGCCCAGAATAATGCCAGTAATGGCCACCAGAAAAATCGCGCGCATTTTGTGGTATTTTTCTGCCAGGATAATACTTGGAAAAGCAAAAAACAGGCTCAGCACCAACAGCGGCAAATATACCCAGCCATGACTGGACAGTGGCAGATCAGCAAATTCGATCAGCTGCGAAGGTACATAGATAAACATCGCGGTGAGCAATAAATGCAGGGTAAAGACCGACACATGCAGACGGTTCAGATCCCCGATTTTGATTACCTGTTTCAACTGTGCCAGATAGCCCTGCTGAAAGTTTTTATGATGCCGCGTGACTTTAGGCACCATCAACAGCATGGCAATCGCCGCCAGGCCCATCACCGTGGTCACCCAGAACAACCCAGAGATACCGACCAGACCCGTCAGCCAAGGCCCCAGACTAAAGGCCACCACAAAAGACAGGCCGATACTCATGCCCATCATGGCCATGGCTTTCATGCGGTTTTCTTCACGGGTAACGTCTGCCAGCAGTGCCATCACCACAGCGGATACCGCACCACCACCAGCGATTGCACGGCCGATAATCACGCCATAAATGGTGTCCGACATGGCCGCAATTGCACCGCCCAGCGCAAATAGTAGCAGCCCTAAAACCACCAGTGGCTTACGGCTATAACGGTCCGCAATCAGGCTGAATGGAATCTGTAACAGTGCCTGGGTCAGACCATAGACCCCGACCGCCAAACCGATCAGTGCAGGCGTCGCATATTGATATGCCTGCCCTGCCACAGAAAATACCGGGATAATCATAAACAACCCCAGCATGCGCAGTGCAAAAATACTGCTCAGGGCAAAGGTTGAACGACGTTCTAAAGCATTCATCATAAATTATGGCGATTGGGTTAATTAATCTGGAGCCCAGATTATAGGACATTCAGCTCATTAATAAGACATGAATTTTATTTGAAATAAAGATGATGCCAATCTAAAAACAAAAAAGCGCAGCAGGAGCTACGCTTTTTATTCAGGAACAGCGCTTTATTTGTCTAAAGCCGCCTGACGCTTTTTGTATTGAATCGAGGCAAATACTGCCCAGACAATAAAGGCTACACCGATCAGACCGGTTACCACTTCTGGCACATGCAGACCGGTTCCGCTGGCAATCATAATGAAAGCCAGTGCACCGATGGCATAATGCGCACCATGTTCCAGGTAGATATAAGCATCCAATGTGCCCTGCTCAACCAGATAAATCGTCATTGAACGGACAAAGATCGCACCAATTGCCAGACCAAGCATGATGATGACCACGTCTGAGGTAATCGCAAAGGCACCGATCACGCCATCAAAACTGAATGAGGCATCCAGGACTTCTAAATAGAGGAAACCACCAATACCCGCTTTCACTACACCCGTCGGTACGCCATTTTCATCATGACGAATCGCATTGCCTTCTTTATCGACTTCTGGTTCACCACCGAGCATATGGCTCAGAACCTGCACCCCGATATAAATCACGATGCCCCAGATCCCGGCCATAGTCACTGCCAGACGTTTGGCTTCATCGACATTGGCTGCCATGATTAACAAAGCCACCAGTGCAATAAACACCGACATCGCCGGCACATTGGCCAGATTGGACAGACGGCGTTCTACGCGTCTAAACCAGTGCGTGTCTTTTTCTTCATCCAGGAAGAAGTTCAGGAATACCATCAACAGGAAAGCACCACCAAAAGCAGCAATTTCAGGATGATGTGCCATTAAACGTGCTGAATATTCTTTCGGATCATTCAGGGCCAGACGTACCACTTCCATAAAGCCCAGGTCTGCAGTCACTGCAACAATGACCACTGGGAAGATCAAACGCATCCCGAAAACTGCAATCAGAATACCGACTGTCAGGAACAGCATTTTCCAGAAATGATCCCAACCCCGTAGGACTGAGGCATTGACAACCGCGTTATCAAAGGACAACGACACTTCCATAATCGCCAGAATAGCGGTAATGGTCAGCGCTGTGAGCATGGTTTGCAGGCCTGCGTCAGGACCATGGGTATAACCCCAATACGCAGACAAACCAAGACACACGATCGAAAATGCAATCGAGAAACCAAAATGTTTCAACATACACAACGACCTTGGATAAATTAAATAAATGTATGGCTGCGAGAGAGCAGCTATACGAATAGGAAAAGTTAAGCTAATTATGAAACTTTTAGCGCATAAACCAAAGCACTTCCTGAGCTGTTTTATCTTATTTTCTGTTTTTAAAATTTGCCGATCTTTTAAACAGCCCGATCTTTGCTATAGTGCCGCATGGTTTAACTTGAACTGCGAAGGATTTTCAGCATGAGTTTTTCACAAGAGGTATGGCAACGTAATCTCGGACTTTATCAGAAGACCCTGGCCCTGCCCTTTAATCAGCAACTGGCGCAAGGTACTTTAAGCCGTGAAGCCTTTAGTCATTATGTGATTCAGGATGCGCATTATTTACTGGCCTATGGCCGTGCACTGGCCGTGTGTGCCGCCAAAGCTTTTGAAGCGGACGATGTAATCCAGTTTGCCGAGGCAGCCAAAATTGCGATTGTGGTGGAACGTAGCCTGCATGATGGCTTTATGCAAGATTTTGGCATTAGCAAAGAGCAATTTGAGCAGACACCGTTGACGCTGGCATGTCATCACTATACTTCTTATCTGACTTCGACCGCCTGGTCAGAAAGCTACCCGGTGGTGCTAGCCTCGTTGCTGCCTTGTTTCTGGATTTATGCCGAAGTTGGTAAAGATATTGTCGACAACTCTGCGCCGAATAATCCGTATCAGGCTTGGGTGGATACCTATTCAGGAGAAGAATTCCACACTGCGGTGCGGAATGTGATTGCGACCGTTGACCGTGTTGCGGCGCGTGTTGATGCCGATACACTAGAAAAAATGCATGCAGCTTATACGCATGCGGCCCGTCTGGAATGGTTGTTCTGGGACAGTGCCTTTGAGCAACGCCAGTGGCCTGGTCTGGATGAATAAGACGGACGAATAAAAAAAGCCCTGTTTAAGATAGGGCTTTTGGGTTATAGCTGATCAAAAAATTTCTACTGTCATAAACCGATCATAAAAACGGCTTAGTCTGAAAAAAACAAGGATAGAACTGGCCGGTACGCTAGACCTAGCTATAAGCCCCAAATTGCCGAACAATAATTGAGAATAATTATCAATTAATAAAATCAATCCCGGAAAGAGGCAGATGATATGCACACTTTAGGCACCGAAGCGATTCGGGCATTTTTTACCCTGCAATGTTGCTGGCTCAATAATGAAGAAATCTATTTGGAACAAGGCTGTCCAGATTGTAGCTCGGCAGCGACTTATCTGATTTACCATACCAACACGCATATCCAGAAACATCTGCTGAAATTTATTGAAAAGTATCGCTGTCATCAGGCGCGACGTAACGATTTGCTCGACCTGGATTTTTTCCAAAAAGACTATGAGGACTTTCTGCACATTCTGGAAAATGAAGTCAATTTTTATGCACGTCTGCATCATGATGTGTCACGTGAACGCTGCTTTGAAGAGATCGAGTCTATCTTTGAACGCCATTATGCAATGGCTTATTAGGTATTGGCCTTGTACATGATCATTGTGAATATTTAAATGATCTGCTGTTGTGTTTCTTAATGTTGTGATGAATTGACCAATCACCGACATAACTTGACGTTTAAAATACTTTTATTTGCACTTGAACATTTTTCATCCGGTATCATATAAGGGTTTTTGATGAATATTCTAGGATCCTTGCATGAGCCAAAGCCACATCCGTATTCGAGGCGCACGTACCCATAACCTGAAAAATGTGAACCTTGATATACCACGCGACAAGTTTGTGGTGATTACGGGACTGTCTGGTTCAGGAAAGTCCTCGCTTGCCTTTGATACCTTATATGCCGAAGGTCAGCGCCGTTATGTGGAATCGCTGTCTGCCTATGCCCGCCAGTTCCTCTCCCAGATGGAAAAACCGGAAGTGGATTCTATTGAAGGCTTGAGTCCAGCGATTGCCATCGAACAGAAATCTACCAGTCATAACCCGCGTTCGACCGTGGGTACCATTACCGAAATTTATGACTATTTACGCCTGCTGTATGCGCGTGTCGGTACACCGTTCTGTCCTGAACATGATCTGCCGATGGTGGCACAAACGGTTACTGAAATGGTCGATGCAGTCAAAGCATTAGAAGAAGGCACTGCTCTTTTACTATTAGCACCGGTGGTGCGTGAACGTAAAGGTGAATATACGGCGCTGTTTGAACAGCTACAAAGCCAGGGTTTCGTCCGCGCCCGCGTCGATGGCGAGATCATGGAAATTGATCCGCCACCAGAACTGGACAAAAAGAAAAAACATACCATTGAAGTGGTAGTCGATCGTTTTAAAGTGCGTGATGATCTGGGCAACCGTATTGCCGAAAGTTTTGAAACGGCGCTGCGTCTTGGTGGTGATATTGCGATTTTATCCTGGATGAAGGGCGAGCATAACGATCGCGTATTTTCAGCCAAGCACTCCTGCCCGCAATGTGACCGCGCGGTGGCTGAACTGGAACCGCGTTTATTTTCGTTCAACAACCCTTTTGGCGCCTGTCCGGTCTGTGATGGTCTGGGGATCCGCAGCCATTTCAGTGCCGACAAACTGATTCCCAATCCTGAAGTCAGTGTCAGTCAAGGCGCGATTCGTGGCTGGGACCGTCAGCGTCCTTACTATTACAGCATGATCCAGAAAGTCGCCGAGCATTTTGGTTTTTCTCTGGAAACTCCATGGAATGAACTGGATGCTGACACCAAGAAAAAATTTCTGTACGGCACTGGCAAAGAAAAAATTGATCTAAGTTATATCGATGAACGTGGCCGACGTCATAATCGGGTCATTCCTTTTGAAGGGATTTTGCCGCATCTGGAACGCCGTTATCATGAAACTGAAAGTAATTATGTGCGTGATGATCTGGCGCAGTATTTATCCAATGCTGCCTGTGATGCCTGTGATGGTTCACGTCTGAATGAAATTTCGCGTAATGTGAAAATTCTGGACAAGACCATTGCTGACATTACCCGCATGTCGATCGGCGATGCTGAAAGCTATTATCAGGGTATTCATTTGGAAGGTGCACGGGGTGAAATCGCCGACAAGATTTTCAAGGAAATCCGTGAACGTCTGCACTTTCTGGTTTCGGTCGGCCTGAATTATCTCAGCCTGTCGCGTTCTGCCGAAACTTTGTCTGGTGGTGAAGCGCAGCGAATTCGTCTGGCCTCACAGATCGGTGCTGGCTTGATGGGCGTCATGTATGTGCTGGATGAGCCATCAATTGGTCTGCATCAGCGTGATAACGACCGTCTGTTACAGACCTTGATCCGTCTGCGTGATCTGGGCAATACCGTCTTGGTGGTCGAGCATGATGAAGATGCGATTCGTGCCGCCGATCATATTATTGATATCGGTCCGGGTGCCGGTGTACATGGCGGGCATGTGATTGCCGAAGGGACTTATGATGAAATTCTGGCCAATCCTGACTCGCTGACCGGAAAATATTTATCTGGCAAGTTAAAAATTGAAGTCCCGAAAAAACGGATTCAACCGCCTAAGCCTGAGGAACAGATCAAGCTGATGGGGGCATCCGGGCATAACCTGAAAAAAGTCGATCTGACCATTCCGTTGGGCATTATGACCTGTGTCACCGGGGTGTCCGGTTCAGGTAAATCGACCTTGATTAACCGGACTTTATTGCCATTAGCAGCGACCCAATTGAATGGTGCCACCACCCTGACGTCGGAAAAATTTGAATCGATTGATGGTTTGCAGTTCCTCGACAAAGTCGTGGATATTGACCAGAGCCCGATTGGACGAACCCCACGTTCTAATCCGGCGACTTATACCGGTCTATTTACCCCGATTCGTGAGCTGTTTTCCCAAACTCAGGAAGCCAAGGCACGCGGTTATGCTGCCGGTCGTTTCTCGTTTAACGTGAAAGGTGGCCGCTGTGAAGCCTGTGAAGGTGACGGCATGATCAAGGTGGCGATGCACTTCCTGCCGGATATGTATGTGCCATGTGATGCCTGTCATGGCAAACGCTATAATCGTGAAACGCTGGAAGTGAACTACAAGGGCAAGAATATTTCCGATGTCTTGCAGATGACCGTTGAAGATGCGATGCATTTCTTTGATGCCATTCCGGTGATTCACCGTCGTCTGGAAACATTGCATCAGGTGGGTCTGGGTTATATCCGTCTGGGTCAGTCTGCGACCACTCTTTCTGGTGGTGAAGCACAGCGTGTCAAACTGGCGCGTGAACTGGCCAAACGCGATACCGGTCAAACCCTGTATATTCTAGATGAACCGACCACAGGTCTGCATTTTCATGATATTGCCAAACTGCTGGATATCCTGCATCAGCTCCGTGACAAGGGTAATACCATCGTGGTGATTGAACATAATCTGGACGTAATTAAAACTGCCGACTGGGTGGTGGACTTAGGCCCTGAAGGTGGTTCGGGTGGCGGTATGATTGTCGCGGAAGGAACGCCTGAACAGGTCGTGAAAGTCAAAGCTTCTCATACGGGTAAATTTTTGAAACCGTTGTTGAAATAAAAATCTCCTCCTAGCCTCCTCTTTGATAAAGAGGAGGCATTCCCTCCTTTCGCAAAGGAGGGTTAGGGTGGATTAAAAAAATAAATCTATTCTTAAATTTGTTTGAGGGGGAACAAAATGCGATTTTCTGAAAGATATGGTTATAAGCCCGTACGTGACATTATTCAAAAAGAAAGTATAGATGATGCTTTAAAAAATGGTTTGTGGAGTGTTTTTCATAGCTATATTTGGAATCGGATTGAACATGGACATAATCAAAGCTCTTTTACCCGTAATTCAAATATATACTCGTTAGTAGAATCTTATTGGCTTAATCTTTTTAAAAACCCTACAGATACCATCCCTCAATGGACATCTGATTCTTTAAAAATAATTAGAGATTACTTTTTTAATTGTGCATGGCACGAAATTTATAGCTTGATTGAAGAAACAATTGAGCACTACCCCTATCAAAGAGTAAGTAATAAAGATTCATTTATAACTAATAGATCTCTTTCATAAATCAAAAAATGATCTTCTTTTTGGTTAATATTTGCACTCCAAATTTCTTGGCATTCGTGCATAATCTGCGGA
>NZ_JAMXXL010000024.1:0-60298 GCF_024129685.1 Acinetobacter lwoffii
CATCCGCAGATTATGCACGAATGCCAAGAAATTTGGAGTGCAAATATTAACCAAAAAGAAGATCATTTTTTGATTTATGAAAGAGATCTATAGAATAGTATTCCTTTAAAGGACTATTCTATAAATATGAAGATTAAAATATTTGCGTTTTTAATGATTAAATGCAAAAGCTCACCAAGTTATTTTGTAGGGCAGGTGCTCAAAGCTTTTCCTTGTTCAACTGAATGGATAAAGTTTCCAATCAGAAATTCACTCTGTCTTAAGGAATCACGATGATCTCCATTTTTGACTAGATGGAAGGCGATAGATTTCTGCTTTGTACATACCTGCTGGTAGTAAGCATAAGTACCACGATAATCGACCAGTTGATCTTTCTCACCTTGTACCAGCAGAACCGGCACAGTCGGTATCATATTCTCAATAGACTGTTCTTTTAAATAATTTGTCAAAGGTGCCAGATTTACATTTGATTTAAAGACAGTCTTAGGTGCTTGTTTTAGGTCCGATTGTAATTCTGACAAACAGCGACTGCGTGCATGATTAAGAATTTCTCCCATTTCTAGGCTAACTAAATTTGCTGGAGCAAGCATCGGGTCTGCAGCTTCTGCTCCTAAAAGCACAATTGGAAAAAATGCGGCGACATCAGTCGTGATTTGCGAATTGCTAGCAACATATTCAGCGATTCCTTCATATTGATAACCGCCTGGTGCCAGTGCAATTGCCCCGCGAAGATCAAATTCAGGCGCATCTTTTTGACCGGATGCTGCAACTTTAAGAGATGCTGCACCTCCTTGACTATGACCCATAACATACCAATTTTTACTAAAGTTATAAGGCTTTAAATGGTGGATCGCTCGTACAGCATCAACGACAGTATGCAACTGGCTTCGCGCATTCATATAAGGATGACCGCCCGGAGTGCCTAAACCTTGATAATCAGGTGCAACGACTGCATAGCCGCGAGCGAGCCAGGCATTCAATGCCTTAGCTGCGATTTGTTGATAGACATGGACTGGCCCACCCATATAATCGCCAGAGGGTGCACATGTATCAGCAACGCCAGTTGTACCATGCGCCCAAGCCAGAACAGGCCATCCATCTTTAGGGACTTTGCCTTTAGGTAACAGGATATAGCCTGAAGTGACGATGGGCTCGGATTTTGTGCCACGACTGCGATAATTGATTAAGAAACGTTGTGAGGCATTCGTAAACAGATCAGTATTTTGTTCTTGTAGAGATAATATTGTACCCAGTATTTTTTCAGAAATATTAGATGTTTGGATTTTGCTGTTATCGGGAAGTGGAGGAGATGCTATTGCATATGTTGAACCTAAACATAAACAGCTCATGATCAATTTAATAATAGGAGGTTTAATTTTCATCACTGAAACCATTTTCCTTTTTATAATGTCATTTTTAATGTAGCAGCTTTATTTATGTTTCTAAATTAACTCTGCACAAAGTTTGTAAACTAAAGCTTTTAAGTTAAGGCGAATATGCAATACAACAGGTTATTTTAGGTTAGCTGATAACTTTAATATAAGCACTTATATTTTAATGTGGTTCTGATCTGTGAGTAGAATTCATATCATGTCTAAGCTGACTAATACGATCATAAATCACCTTTCGCATTCGGTTTATTACTCCCAGAGGTTTGTGCTCTGGTAGTGTATGCCATGGTGTAAAAGAGAGGTTTTCACAAAACTTGTTTTGTTCAGGCGTATCAAAAACTTGTTGGGGAATACGGATAGTGGCTACCTTGTAAAAAGGTGCTTGGCTTTCTTGCCATTCAGTCATGGAATCTTCGACCGACATGCTGTTTAATGTTCTAGGCTGTACCAGAAACTCCATACATGCTTCACTTTTTTGCAAATGTTTGCGCAGGTTTTCTCTTAGAAAATTATGATGGGGAGCATGTGGAAGAGGATCTATCACTGTCGAACATGCTTGAGCTGAATACTTTACAGCTTGACGATCAGTGCCTATTCCTAATTGATAGGGCACCATAGACCAATATCTAGTTTGCAAAGGATTAGAAATTTTATTTCTCGTATTTAAGGCAATCCAGGTTCCTTTAGCTCCTAATGCAAAAGGAATATGCAGTTTATTAAAAAATCTATCGCTATTTATATCTTGCATAAATGACATATATCGGACTGGATCATTCACAAAAAAGACAGGATGATTGATCATAATGAAATCTTGAGTAGAGGTTTCATCATCTAAAAGCTTTTCTCCCGGTACAGCCAGAAGTTTTATCGCCATGCCACGGGCATCTTTTTTAATATCTGGTTGTTGGGCATCTTTAGAACCATTAGAGAAACGAATCCAGGCTTGATATGTTTTTCCAGGAAGAAAAACACCTTGAGCCAAGTTTTTGGGAAGAGCTTCATCTACTTTGAATTCTGCACGTACACAACCGTGTGCTTTGGGATGGGCATCACGTAGCGCGATACCTGTGGAATACTCTTTCCGAATCGATAGCTCAATTATATCTGTGATTTTTTCAGTTATGTTTGCTTCATCAGGATAAAGACTTTCACTTAAATGATGATCTATATTGGGATGAATATTCTCTTTCGGAGAGTTAGATGCTATAGGGGAAGCGTTAGCATATGCCGCACTACAAATACTTATTGCCATTAAAGGGAGGAAGACTAGACCCGAGTATAGAGGTCTTATAAAGTTAGGCATTGATTTTCTCCTTGCTATAAAGCTAGAGTTGATTTTAATTTTTTAGCCTATGATCTGAAAATTCTTTGGACATACTTTAGCCATAAATTAATGATAATGTCTGTGTAATTATTGATCTCCAGATTTAAAGTTCATCCAGCTCCTTTCTAAAAATGTTTCCACTCTTTATCGTGTGCTCAATATAGAAGCCGATTTATATTCTTACTTTAATTTAACTCAACACAGAATTTTTACTTTAGCAAAATTTATCCATAAACTTATGAAAATTTATTTTTAGACTAATGCAAGATGCTCGTAGCAAAATCAAGAGTCGTCGAATACAGTGCTATAGAAATTTATTGAGTTTAACATTTTGAAAATATTAGGATATATAAATCAATGCCAGTTCTAGCAATCCAGCATAGACTCAGTGGATTTTACTTTTTTTACTATGCGATTGTTGGGGCGTTCATGCCTTTTTGGAGTCTGTATCTTGAAGATCAGGGCTTCAATTATCAGGAAATTGGCATTTTATCTTCTATTGCAATCGTCACCCGCTTTTTTGCTCCCTTAATTTGGGGCTGGATTGCAGACAAGTCTGGTAAACGCATGCTGCTGGTACGTATTGCCACCTGGATGGAAGCCTGTATCTGGTTCATGATTTTTATCATTCCCAATAGCTTTCAGTCCGTAGCTTTACTGATGCTGATTTTCAGTTTCTTTCAGAATGCTATTTTGGCACAGTTTGAAGGCGTGACTTTGTTTTGGCTCGGGGAAAAAAGAGCAGAACTCTATGGCAAAGTACGAAAATGGGGATCAGTCGGCTTTATTATCGGTGTATTCTGCTTGGGCGCCGTCTTTGAAATTATTAGCATCAGTATGTTACCCGTCTTGTTGCTGTGTATTTCATTTCTGGCCTTTCTCTGGTCATTTACCATTAAAGAGCCCACGACAGCACCTACCGCACAGAAACAGCTCGAACCCTTATGGCCAATATTCAAACGCCCAGTGGTGTATAGCTTTTTCCTGATTGAATTGATTCTGCTATTTTCACACGCGCCATTTTATAGTTTTTATAGCAATTATCTCAGTCAGGCGGGATTTAGCACCAGTCAGATCGGGCTGCTCTGGTCAGTCGGGGTCATTGCGGAAATAATCATGTTTGCCTATGCGACGTTCTTTCTGACACGGTGGTCATGGCGTCATCTGGTCACGCTATGCTTGTTAATGACAGGATTAAGATGGTTCATCGTCGGAGTCTTTCCTGCTTCATTTATGGCACAGTTTTTTGCTCAAACGATTCATGCTTTAAGTTTCGGTTTATTTCATATGATTGCAATGCGGGTGATATTCCAGAACTTCTCTGCAGGGCAGCAAGGACGTGGACAAGCGCTCTATAGCACCATGTGGGGCATTGGCGTGGCGAGTGGCAGTATTCTGGCTGGGCATTATTGGGATCAAGTCGGCGGCACATCTATCTTTATCGCTGCTGCAGCATCGACCTTGCTTGGCTTGTTACTGATTTTCGGATTGCCGAATAAAGTCGAACTGCAAAAACAGGCTTGAAAATATCATCTCAACATTAAATACGGATCTTGGAATATTGCCCAAACCACGGTTGAGCTTGTTCCAATTGAGCTGCCAATTGTAGCAGGAGATCTTCACGGGCAAACGGCGCAATAAACTGTGAACCGAGCGGCAGGTTTTGTTCATTCCAGTACAGTGGTACAGACATCGCTGGGAGTCCGGTAATATTGGCCAACTGGGTAAAAGGCACCCATTTTAGATTTTCTTTCACAATCTGGTCGACCAGTTTACCTTGCGCCAGCAAATGTGCTTTATTTAGTTTCAATAAAGCTTTAAGAATCGGTTTCTGCCAGTTTGGTGTTTTGACCTCACCATTTTTTGGCGCCACTGTCGCCGTTGCAGGCGTCAGGTACAGATCATAATTATCAAAGAAATGATTCATCTGGGTCACGTACTGGCCCCAGTTATTCAGGTTCTGGATATAATCAATCGCGCTGGTTTTGGCCCCAAAAGCCGCCAGCGCTAAAGAGTCCAGTTCAAAATCATTCGATTTGGACGGATAGCCTTTCTGGATTTCATCCAGCATAAATGAAAACTGGCTAAACCAGGTGGTAATAAAATCCTTGGCCAGTTGCATGCCATCAATGGCTGGACGGTCTTCGACCACTTCATGGCCCAAAGATTCTAGCAATTTGGCTGTTTGTTCAATGGCTTTAATGGCATCCTGCGAAACAGGTGTGCCAATCGTAGAATAAGTGCTAAACGCAATTTTCAGTTTTTTTGGCGGTTGCTGAATCACATCCAGATAATGATGCTGTGGACGCTGAATCTTAAACAGTGAACTATGATCTTCACCATGGGTGGCATCCAGCATTGCAGCACTATCCCGTACCGTTTTGGTCAGTACATGCTGAATCGCGGCGCCATGCATGGCTTCACTCATTTGTGGTCCCCAAGGCGTGCGGCCACGACTCGGTTTCAGGCCAAACAGGCCGCAATAGGAAGCGGGGATACGTATCGAGCCGCCACCATCACCAGCACCCGCAATTGGTACAATTCCGGCAGCCACGGCAGAAGCGGAACCACCGGACGAGCCGCCGCTATTATGCTGTAAATTCCACGGATTTTTACAGCTGCCCCAAGCATCTGGTTCAGTAATACCTTTAATCCCAAATTCAGGAGTATTGGTACGTCCAAAAGTCACAATCCCGGCTTTTTCCCAGCGATTGACAATCTCGGCATTGGTCTCGGCGATATAACCAATCCGTTTTAAGCCCTGACAACCATAAGAAGTTGGATAACCGGCATATTCCTGAAACAGGTCTTTAACCAGAAAAGGCACACCGGCAAAAGGTCCGGACAGATTTTGCTGGCTCCGTTTCAATGCATGCTCATGCATCGGAATAATAATTGCATTTAGCTCGGGATTGGCAATTGAGCTACGCTCTAGTGCAGCAGATAAAAGTTCACTTGAATGTACTTGTTTATTGGCGACCAGATCAGCCAGTCCTAAACCGTCATATTGCAGATATTCTTCAAATTTCATTGCCATTCCCTAGTGTTGCTGCTTCAAGGTTGTAGATCATTTAGGCTCAAGATGCAAGCACCACCTGATTTCGCCCACGATGTTTGGCCTGATACAAGGCTTGATCTGCAATATTGATCAGGTTTTGCAGGTCTTGGGCCTGCGGTTCATTTTGATGAGTGATGCCCACACTCACGGTAATATACAGGGGCGAGCCATCTGATTGATAAATAGGGGTTTTTTCCACCAGATCACGAATCCGTTCTGCAATAAGACGTGCTTCTGATGGTTCGGTATTCCAGAGTAACAGCACAAATTCTTCCCCACCAATTCGTGCAAACAGATCTTCAGCACGTAAATTGCAGCGAATGATTTCCGCAAAATGTTGCAGCACCTTGTCACCGACATGATGGCCAAAATCATCGTTCAGACGTTTGAAATGATCAATATCCAGCATGATGACCGAAAATTCCATTCTGTTGGCATATTGCAGTAAATATTCACCTTTCTGAAAGAAAAAATGACGGTTCATGGTGCGGGTCAGACTGTCATGATTGGCCAGATAGAGAACCCGTTTAAACAGCTCATTGCGGTTTTGACTAATAATACAAAGAATAAGCGGCGATAAGGCCAGCATAAACAGCCCGATCCGGAGCGAAATATAAATCGTAGAATCTGCCAAGGTGTCATGCGTTGTGGCATAAAACCGCGTCAGGCTGTAATAGGTTAAAATAGTCACAAACGCATTAATCAGTGTCATGCTAAACAGGCGATAGGTCAACGCAGCCCAGATCAGTGCAGCCAGAGGGTAGAGCATTGCGCCGGGGCCTGCAAAAATATTGGTAATGATGACACAGGCCACGACTGAAGATGCAGGTAAAAAATAGCTGAAGTAATTACGTTTTTGACGACGGTTTTTAAATAGATACTGCATGTCTTTTATTCTTGGGAATGCCAAGATTAAAGGGAGAAACACAATATAATTCACCATTTCACCGGTCCACCACAGACCAAAATCAATCCATAAATTCTCTTTGGTCATGAATGAATTGGGTAGATTTGGCAAGGTGAGAACTGCAAAAGCCGCACTGGCCAGACAGCCTGCAAAAGCGAAGATGCCAAATAAATGAACGAATGTATAACCAGTATTATAGTATTTGTAATTAATCTTGAAATATCGAATAAAAAATATCGAGACAATAGTGCTGATCAGATTAGACAAGGTAAGAAACAGGCTTTGTAATAGGCTGTTCCCGGTGATCAGATCTGCAAACATAAAAGCGCTGAATGCACCAAGCCAACCTCCCATATTATTTAAATGTGGAAAGCGTAAGAACAGGGCTAACAAGGCAGCATTGGCCGGCCACAATAAGGCCAGATACTCAATTGGTCTGGTTGCGATCCCAATAAAACAACAGACTAAAACAGCGAAAACAATGACAAAATAAGCATAGGTTTCATGATTTAATTGTTGTTCTGTTATTCGAGCTAATTGCAAATTTAAAATCCTATTCAAATTTTTAAGTGTGAATGATCACTTTGTTCAGCAACTAAGTTTGACCCAAAATATAATTTTATTGTTTGATTAATCTGTTATTAATGCGAACTATTAAGATTCTTATATACGAAATATATACAAAAAAAGTCAGAAAGGAAATCCATGTTTTTAAACAATGTGATAAATAATTTCTGACTCTGTATTGAAATTGCGTTAGAGCGGGACACGATCCCAAAAAATATGATAATTTAGAATCAATTGTTAACAAGATGCCGGTAAATATGAAAAAAATATGTCTTAGCCTTATCTTACTCATGAGCTCACCTTGGCTAATGGCGACAGAAAATAAAAAACCAGCGAATGCTCCTGCTAAAGCTGCTGAAATCCCAAATACATTTACTGTGAAAACCCGTCCGGAAATTGTCGGATTGTGGGGAATGGAAATCCCGAATAATAAAAAATGTATCGAATATTATAATTTTAAAGGCAATAATAATGTGGTGATTAAAAGTGGCGATGAGTGGACGTCGGGGCTATATGACTATCAGCCGGCACAGGATCCTTCGCAGCAGATTCCAGCGCTGATTCTGCAAGTAAAATATGACAATAATGAAAAAGACTGTTCAGGCAATCAGGTGGATCAGTCTGGTGAAATTTCGCAATATTTTGTGAAATGGCAAAACCCTTATACCATTAACTTCTGCGCCAATGAAAAAGCCGAACAATGTTTTGCTGTGCTCAGACGCGTATTGCCTTAAATTGCAAACAATAAAAAAACCGCTGAATGACAGCGGTTTTTTTATGAGCTTTGATTTAAGCTTTGTCTTCAGCACCTTCAAGCTGCTTTAACAAATGCTTCTCTAGGTAATGAATATCCATTGCCTGTTTGCAGAAGTTTTTATCCTGAAGGATTAAATCTTTATGCAAAGGAATATTGGTTTTAACGCCAGTCAAAATCATTTCTTCCAAAGCATTTCTCATTCGAGAAATAGACGTCTCACGATCCTTACCATGCGAAATCAGTTTGGCAATCATCGAATCATAATACGGTGGAATGCTGTAACCTGGATAAACATGCGAATCTAAACGGATACCTGCGCCGCCTGGTGCATAGAAGTTGTCAATCTTGCCTGGTGAAGGCAGGAAGGTCGATGGATCTTCTGCGTTAATACGGCATTCAATCGCATGTCCTAAAACCTTGACGTCTTCTTGCTGAATATCGAGGCCTAAGCCGCCAGCAATACGCAATTGCTGTTCGATAATATCGATACCCGTGACCATTTCAGTTACCGGATGCTCAACCTGAACACGCGTATTCATTTCAATGAAGAAGAACTCATCATCTTCAAACAGGAATTCGAATGTACCTGCACCACGATATTGCATCAATTTACAGGCATTGACACAGGCTTCTAGAATATCAGCACGTGCTTGCTCTGGTAAGTTCGGTGCTGGTGCTTCTTCCAGTACTTTTTGATGGCGACGCTGTAGTGAACAGTCACGATCATACAGATGAATCGCATGACCATTACCATCAGCAAGTACTTGCACTTCGACGTGACGTGGCTTTTGCAGGAAACGTTCCATATAGACCGTATCATCACCGAACCACATTTCTGCATCACGCTGTGCAGCCTGAACAGATTCCAGCAGGGTATCGACATTTTCTACGATACGCATACCACGACCACCACCGCCAGAAGCAGCTTTTACAATCAGTGGAAAACCGATCTCTTTGGCTTCAGCCATGGCATTGTGAATCGTTACGGCATGGTCGCAGCCCGGTACTGTTGGTACACCAGCTTTTTTCATGGCAATAATGGCAGAAACCTTGTTTCCCATTAAACGAATATGTTCCGGACGCGGACCAATAAAGATAAAACCAGAATTTTCTACGATTTCTGCAAATTCTGCATTTTCAGCGAGGAATCCATAACCAGGATGGATTGCATCTGCGCCGGTAATTTCAGCAGCTGTAATAATCGCAGGAATATTCAAGTAGCTGTCACTGCTCGCACCAGGGCCGATACATACTGCTTCATCACAGAAACGTAAGTGCATCAGGTCCTTGTCTGCGTCAGAATAGACACCTACAGTTTTGATCCCTAAAGTTCTGCAAGCACGGGTGATGCGTAACGCAATTTCACCACGGTTTGCAATTAAAACTTTTTGCAACATTATAAATCCCCGGGGTGATTAAGCGCGGTAGCGGAAAAGTGGTTGACCGAATTGAATCACTTCACCATTTTTCACCAGAATTTCTTCAATCACACCGCTTTGAGTTGCTTCAATCGGGTTCATGATTTTCATTGCTTCGATAATACCGAGCGTATCGCCTGCAGAAACGGTCTGGCCAACTTTAACAAAGGTCGGCTCACCTGGGCTTGGTGCTGCATAGAACACGCCGACCATTGGTGAAGTTTCAACAGCACCGCGAGGAGATTTTGCTGCTGGCGCTTCGGCTGCTGGTGCAGGCATCGCAGGAACAGCTGCTGCAACCACTGGATTACGACGAGTTAATGCAATCGATTGATCGCCTTCTTTAACTTCGATCGCCTGTAAGTCAGATTCAATCATCAAGTCGATGAGTTTCTTGATTTTACGGATATCCATGAGACAGTATTCCTAATTAAGATTGTGTAGAAGGTTGTATTTTTTCAATGATATAGTCGAGGGCAGCAGCATAGCCTTTTGCACCTAGACCACAGATCACGCCGATGGCTTTATCGGACAAGTATGAATGATGTCGGAATGCCTCACGTGCATGCACATTAGACAGATGGACTTCAATGAAAGGAATGGCAACGCCAAGGAGGGCATCGCGAACAGCAACAGAGGTATGGGTCAATGCTGCTGGATTAATAATGATATATTGAATGCCGTCTTGCTGGGCTTGATGAATTCGGTCAACAATGGCACCTTCCCAGTTGCTCTGGAAAGTATCGAGTTGTAAGGTAGCTTGTTGAGCCTGAGCAATCAGCTGCTGGTTAATATCGTCAAGACTAAGGTGACCATAAACTTCCGGTTCGCGCTTCCCAAGCAAGTTTAAATTCGGTCCATGAATAACCAAAATGGTCGAACTCATCCAGCATGCTCCAATTAAAAAGTATCGGGGTTTGTTTGCAAGATGTCTGCAAACTCTGCTTATTATTGCATGATTTTCTACATTACTATTTATAATTTCTTTGAATTAACGTAGAAAGCATATAGCAAACAGTGGCGCTATAATGAAAACTTTGCAGAGATTTGGCAATGTTAAAAAATTACAATTCGCTGGGTATTCAGATTATTTTCATTGTAAACCCAATTGGCAAAAACAGTTAATATCCTTTATGTAACTGTATCTTCATGTTAACGCTAAATTCTTCCTTTTAGTGATATTTTTAGTTTTGAACAAGAGTTGTCTGGCTGATTTTACTGCAATGTTCGACTTCTATAGCATAGAAAACTCTTTACATTCTGACTTTAGAGTTGTGCTGATTATCCTCTTTATATATAAGCTATCGACCGTTTCTCAAAACTTGACGAAAATTTAAAAATATAAGATAAGACAATATGTTAATGATATTTTCTCTTATTGTACTTGGATTTTCCTAGGTCTATTCTTCCAATATATTGGAATTAATTACATCATTTTCAATTCAAGTATTCATGACAGACACTGTACAAGAATCTATTTCTTCTTCCGGAGATAAAGGTTAAATCTCAGCGGGTTTAAGATAAAACGCTCGACTTATATGCCTCGTATTTATAGACGCATGAAATGACGAATGTGTTCATCTTCAAGCCTTCTACACAGTGAAGCCATTAATCGCCTAACGCTTAGATAGTGGCAAAAACACATACATTTGTTGATATTTTGCTCGTCATCATCTTTGCAGAAGAGTTCAAAAGTATTGAAGAGCGTAAAGATTGAACCAAATAGGTCTGATTGAAGCGGAATACGGGCTTAAAGCAAAATTTGCTCTGTAGTTGCCTCATCTAAATTAACTTCTTGAGCTAATCTTTATATAATCATGCGATTCCTCTCAAACAAGACTTTCTATGACACCTGCATGCAAACTATTAAAAGCCAATAAAATCGAATACAGCATTCATGAATATGAACATGATGCCAATGCCAAAAGTTTCGGGTTAGAAGCTGCTGAAAAATTAGGGCTTTCGGTGGAAGAAGTCTTTAAAACTTTATTAGTCACGGATGATAAACAGTATTTTGTTGCCATATTGCCGGTACATCATCAGTTAAATCTGAAAAAAGTAGCCCAGGCTGTGGGATGTAAAAAACTCCAGATGGCAGATCCTAAACATGCAGAACGTTTGACCGGTTATCTGGTCGGTGGAATCAGTCCCATTGGTCAAAAGAAACGATTAAAAACGGTGATTGATGCCAGCGCAGAACAGTTGGATAAGATCTATGTCAGTGGCGGTAAAAGAGGCTTGGATATTGGATTAAAGCCGGCTGATCTTGCCAAAGTGCTCAATGCACAGTTTGTCGATGTGCTGGATATATAAGATCGGAGTACGATGATCAGCTAAATTCATAGAACCTGAAGTGATAGATTTAAAATGGCTGCATATTTTTTGGTCGGAAATAACAGTAAATAATTTTATACGTTTGTATATTAGATAAGTTAAAACACAGCCTGACTGTGTACACAACAAGGAATGAAAACAAAAATATAAATTATTATGCGGAGCATAATGGATGAAAATTCAAAATAAAAAATGGCCACGGTTCTGTCTAACATTATCTGCGATGGTGATGCTATCTGCGTTGCCGAGTGCACAGGCCGCTTCTGCACCTTCAGCTGCACCTGCCAATTCACAGCAGGTTTTCTTTGTCGGAAATAACTGGGATGGCACGGTAACCGTGATTCGTCCATCGGGTGATTTTGGCAAAATAGGCGTCATTAACATGATTCCTGACCGTAAAGAGCGCCTTAAGGAAATTCACCTGAATCCAATCAAACTGATTGCCTATACTTATATTCAGACCACAGCCGGTGAAGGCAATGATCAGTTGGTGGATGATATGTACTCGACACCAGACGGGCAGTCAGTCGTTGCATCACGCCCAAGTTTCGCCGATGTGGTATCAATTAATATCAAAACCGGCAAGATTAACTGGCGGACGCCTGTAGAAGGCTTCCGTGCCGACCATATGGCAGTATCACCAGATGGGCAGCGCATCGCTGTATCTGCATCTTCAGGAAATGTAGTGCATGTACTAGATATCCATACCGGTAAAGAGTTAGGCCGTTTCAGTACTGGCGATAAACCGCATGAAAATATTTACTTCGATGGTGGTAACAAGATCCTGAACTCTGCTATCGGCAATGTGGAAACCTCGATGGATGCACAGTGGCAAGACTTTACTAAAGGTAAGCGTTTTATCACTATCGCAGATGCCAATACGCATCAGGTGCTAAGAAAAATCGATTTCAGACCTGCACTTGATGCATTTGGTCGTAAAGATTTATCCAACTCAGTACGACCAATGGTATTTAGCAAGGATGAAACCAAACTGTATGCCCAGGTTTCATTCTTTAATGGTTTGATTGAATACGATCTGAACCAGAACAAGATTAGCCGGATCGGACAGCTGCCTGGTAGTGACAGTATTCCGAAAGACCGGACAAAATGGGTGAATGATTCACGTCATCATGGATTGTCAATCAGTGCTGATGGTGAAAAGCTCTGTGTCGCCGGGACCATGGATAACTACGCTACGATTGTAGATCGCAAAACGCTGACAGCCGGGAAACTGATTTCTGCAGGTAAACCTTATTGGGCAACGCGAAGCCCGGATGGTCGTAGCTGTGTAATTTCAGAAAGTGAAACAGATGTGGTCACAGTGATTGATTTTGCCACAGGCAATAAAGTGCTGAGTGTACCGGTAGGAAATCATCCACAACGCGTTCGGATTGGTTATGCACCAGCAGACTGGTCAACGCCGTAGTCAATCGTCGATTAGCGAAAAAGACAGCTTTTTGATAAAGGTTGTCTTTGTTGAGCTGAGGACATAAAAATGAATGATAAAACAATTCTGTTCTATGTAATGATCGGATTGCTCTTGTTTGGGACTTTAGTGGGTATTGGTTATCAGGTACGACAAGAAATCTATCGGACGAATTTTACTGATCAGACCCATTCTGATCCGGTCCTGCCAGTTGAAAAATCGGCAAGCTATACATCTGTTAACTCTCCTGAGAATAGTCAAACTACGAAGAAGAAACAGAACGATACGGTTGCAAAGCAAAGCGAATTATCAAAGCAACAAGAACAGTTATATCTGGACTTTACTCAGATCATTAACGCTTTAAGTGAGGGACAACGACCAAATCCTCAACAAGTCAGTTTGTTGATCAGTCAGCAGCAAAAACTGGTAGAGGCCCAACTGGTGAGCAAGGCCGAAGCGAAAGCACAAATTGAGTTTCTGATTAAAGTTCTGCCTGAAATGGATCATGAATTGCATCGGGCGTTGCGAGTATTAGAACAAACTCGAACTTGACGAATTAGATCCAGCTGTATCTTTCATTATTCTCAGTCTGAAAATTGCTCTCATAAAAAAAAGCCCAAAAAATGATCTGGGCCTTTAAATACACACTATAGAAAGCTAAGTATCTTTATAAACAATTTGCAGGCTTGGGTACACCAGCCAAACGGCTTAAGTGACGGGCCACCAGACCAGTATTAAACTTTTCCTGAAGCATGGCATTATTGATATCGGCACTGACAGTTTTCATTAAAAATTTAATCAGTGGTCGTGTTGCTGGTGAATGACCAAACTGCTGATAGAACTGACGTAACGCTTGCAGAATTTCAAAATGCCAAGGAGTTAAGCTCAGTTCCAGACTATCGGCCAGCACTTGAGCGACTTCTTCATTCCAGATGGTATAGTCAACCAGATGGCCATCTTGATCCAATTCTAAATTCATATCTAACTCATTTATTATTTCATTGAAATGCAGCGATTAAACTCGAGGCAAAGATCTGCAAAATCCGCATAATTCAAAAGCTTTATCTGATCAGGCAAAGGCTGTACTAATAACTCCGCATCATTTTTCAGTATGTGAATTTTCGGCAAGCTTTGAAGAAATGAATGCTCTAGCAGCAAAACCGCTTCACCCATCAGCACGACCTGATCACCCATTGTATAAGTTTGAGCCAGTTGCTCTAGGATCTGCGCTGTTGCCGAATAGCTGGATTGGATCAGATAAAGTGTGTGATTTGACATTTTTATACCCTTGTTCCTTACCAATACATCACATGATCAAAGCTTTGAATAAATTCAGAATTAAGCTCAATAAATTCGATTTCTTGTTCGCTCTGTGCCACAAATGAGGAATGCTGGTTTTTTTTCTCAATCAGAATCGGAGTGAGATCATAAAACTCGAAACTGTCGACCATATTTGATGCCAGTTTAAATGCATGTTGTACCTGATCAAATTGCAGCTCTGAACGCAGCAGACTAAGGGCGGCCCCTTGTAACAGGACTTTAACCTCGGCGCCAAAGGTTGCCAGGACCATGGTAGCCGACAGACTTTCATGTACCTGCAGGCTGGTCAGATTGGCTTGGGTTAATATAACAAGTACAGATTTCACACAAGATTCCTTGGAAAAGCAACACATTCTAAAAAATGAAACATCTAGAATTGAATGAGACGTTGTGAGGACTGAACAGCATCGGCAAGTTCACCTAAACCGACCAATTCAAAGGCATCTGCCAGATTATGCTGCTGAATATTGTGACGTCGAGCATTGTCCAGATCTGTAATTCCACGTGCCAATGCTGCACTTACACAGACCGGGAGGCGAATCTGTAGCGCTTGCCATGCATGTGTAAGATGACGTTGATCGTCGGGTACCCATTGCAGTGCATTTGCGACCGATACGCCGTCCTGATAGAAGAATACACGGAATGCTTCCTGTTTATCTTGCAAGGCCTGAGCCAAACCCAGGGCATGCCAGGCATAAATGGAAGTCGGTGCGGAGGTAACAAGAATTAAGGTGCTCATCGAAATTCACTACAGGCTTGATCAATAGCAACAGATTGATCTTGGCTTCATCAGAAAGTAGGTAGTATAAATGATTTTAGTGACGGGTGGATTAGGCTTTTTAGGCTCACATATTGCTTTAAGTCTGTTAGCACAAGGACTAGAGGTCATTGTGGTCGATAATTTGGCCAATGCTAACTTACAGACTCTGGAGCGCCTCGAATTTATTTCTGGTATGTATGTACCTTTTATCAAAATTGATATTCGCAATACGCCAGCATTGAACAAAGTCTTTGAGCAGCATTCGATTCAGGCTGTGGTGCATACCGCAAGTTTTAAATCACTGGAAGAATCAGTATTAAAACCACTTGAATATTATAATGATAATGTTAGCTGTATTATGAGTCTCATGCGTGCCATGCAGCGTACCGGCGTGCGTCATCTGGTACATTTATCCAGTCTGGCGGTATATGGACAATCTGGTGCAGACTTAAGCGAAGATCTGCCTTTTAACTTCACTTATCCGAATCCCTATATCAAATCGCAACAGATGGTTGAGGAAATTATCCGGGATACTGCCAAAACTGATAATGAATGGCGGATTGCGATCCTGCGTCTATCCAATATCGCCGGTGCCTTTGAACACGGTGTGCTGGGAGAAGCAGTGCCACCTTTACCAAAAAATATTTTGCCTTTGGCGATGCAGGTCGCTGCACAGCAACGTGAATATCTGGAATTACGCCGTCAGGCCCATACTGCGGATGGCACAGTAGAGCGCAGTTTTCTCCATGTCGCAAACTGTTGTGATGCCGTGATCAAGTCCTTGCAATGGCTGTCACAACAGCAGGAATTAAAATGTGAAGCTTTTAATATTGCCGGTGAATTGATTTCCATACAGGATTTGCTAGATCAACTGGCTGAAGTGACTCAGTCTGCAATCAAAACCATGGATGCTTTGCCATATCCGCATGCCGAAATGGATCAATTGGGGGCGAACATCGAAAAAGCGCGGAATATCCTGCATTGGCAACCTCAGCGTTCACTCAGAAAGATGCTTGAGGATGAATGGTTGTTTTATCAGAATATGCTCAGAGGGCAGTAATTAAGAGTGTTTAGCTAATATTTGATAATAATTATCATTTACATGATTGCTGTAATCAATTACTTTAAATAAATAGATTAAATCATTGATATAGAAATTCCTAAGATCAGTAACAGGCAAGAAGAATTGAGGTTGAACATGCAAACACGTATTGAACATGACACGATGGGAGAAGTGGCTGTACCGAGCGAGGCTTTATGGGGCGCTCAGACTCAGCGTAGCTTGCAAAATTTCAAAATTGGAAATGAGCGTTTGCCTCGGCCAATGATTCGTGCCATGGGACTCGTCAAAAAAGCTGCCGCCTTGACCAATGCCGAGCTGAATCAGATTCCCCAAGAACTGTCACACTATATCGTGGATGCGGCAGATGAAGTCATCAGTGGGAAATGGGACAGTCAATTTCCATTGGTGGTCTGGCAAACCGGTTCAGGTACGCAAAGTAATATGAACTGTAATGAGGTGATTGCCAATATTGCCAACCAGAAATTGGGCAATCATTTAGGGGCACAAAAACCGGTTCATCCAAATGATCATGTCAACCGTGCCCAATCTACCAATGATTCATTTCCAACTGCGATTCATGTGGCTGCGAGCTTGCAAATCAATGAACTGTTAATTCCGGCAGTCACACGCTTACGCGATACCTTATATGCCAAATCTCAGGATTTTGCCGATATTGTAAAAATTGGTCGGACACATCTACAAGATGCTACGCCTTTAACTTTGGGGCAGGAATTCAGCGGTTATGTCTCTCAGCTGGATCATGGGCTTCTTCGTCTAGAACAGGCCTTAGTTGGTTTATATGAATTGCCATTAGGCGGGACAGCGGTCGGTACTGGTCTGAATGCTCATCCCGATTATGCCGTTCAGTCTGCTAAAACACTAGGACAGTTAACAAGCTTACCATTTGTAACTGCGCCAAACAAGTTTGAGGCTCTGGCAGGCCGTGATGCTGCGGTATTCGCGTCTGGTGCATTAAAGACTTTAGCGGTTAGCTTAAATAAGATTGCCAATGATATTCGCTGGCTGGCCAGCGGGCCTCGTTGTGGTTTTGGTGAATTGCGTATTCCTGAAAATGAACCGGGTTCTAGCATCATGCCGGGTAAGGTGAACCCGACGCAAAGTGAAGCGATGACGATGGTGGTCGCGCAAGTTCTCGGAAATGACACCACCATTAACGTGGCAGGTGCATCAGGTAACTTTGAACTGAATGTATTTATGCCGGTCATTGCCTATAATCTGTTGCAATCCATCCAGCTTTTAGGCGATGCGTGTAACAGTTTTAATGATCATTGCGCCGTAGGCATTGAGCCGAATCATGAGAAAATTGAACATTTCCTGCATGATTCTTTAATGCTGGTCACGGCATTGAATCCGGTCATTGGTTATGAGAATGCAGCCAAGGTTGCCAAAACAGCTTATAAGGAAGGAAAAACCTTAAAACAGGTGGCTGTTGAACTAGGTTTAGTCACCGCTGAACAGTTTGATGAAGTGGTGCGTCCTGAACAGATGGTCTCACCGAATGCTAAATAAGGGCCGGAGCACTTTTATTTTCAATCTTTACGCCTGTTTTATCATGGAATAGTCAGCAGTGGTTTTTATCTCAGGCAGAGTTGCGTACAATAGTGTTAGATGAGATTAACCACTGATGATTGTTTTATGCTTGATATTTATTTAACAGATGTTCAAAGAAAGGTGCAATTCAAGGATTATCCAGGTGAGCATCCTGTTAAATTTATTCTGAATTTCAAAAAGATTTTCCCAAGTGTGATGGAACTTCTTTTACCTGTGCTTCCCGATAATGAAAATCTGGAAGAAATGTCTTGGGAATCGACCAGCGATGATTTTGAAACCTTCCAGATGTTTTTAACAGGATGGGGTATTATCGAACTTCGATTAAAAGCAATTACCCAGTTTAAAGATAAAGCATTTGCGGATCGTCTGGTTAAACAAGCCCAACAGAAACGCAAAGACTATCAAAAACAGCAGACTAAACTAACCACAGTTGAACTGGATTATTTGTTTATGCATGAGATGCATGCTCTGATTGATGCAGAACTGGTGGAACTCGGTGAGAAATTCTATTTACCGATTTTACGTGAGCTCTGGAAGACTAAAGTATCTGCTCAGGTGCTGAACGCGAAGTTTTAAATCGGTTTTTTAGCTTTAAATTATAAAATTAATCCTCCAATTTTGGGGGATTAATTTTTATCTGCAAGATGAGATTTATTTCATGATGTGCTCTCTCTTAGAATAGCCTAAGCAAGATTAAATTTGGTGATTGAAGGTCTTTATTCTTAAAATTTTGATCAATAATAGCGCATGTTGAACCATTGTTTAGCGTCAGGCACTCGCATAGGGCAGTAGTTTTAACGATTGTTCAAAAAATAGATGAAAATGATAATTTTTAGCTAAAAAATATATAAAAATATCAATTAAATAGCCTAGTAATTGAGTCTATTATTTTTTAAGGTATATAGGCTTTATCTCACGTTAAAGCAAAAGCTCCATTGATTAGCTATCCTTCATAAAAATAACTGAAGGTTCAAATTTTCCCGAAGATATATCCCAGGATTTTCAAAAATGTCGAATCAGTTTTTAGATTTAATTACTAAACGCCGTACTATTTATGCCATTGCCAAGAATGTTGAACAATCTCCTGAACATCTAACTGATTTGATTCAGACTGCAATTAAGCAGAGCCCATCTTCTTTCAATTCTCAGTCTTCACGCGCCGTCATTTTATTCAATTCGGAACATGAAAAGTTCTGGGGCTTCGTCGCAGATAAATTAAAAAGCTATGCCAAAGATGAAGAAAGCGCTGCAAGAACCACAGCAAAAATGGCAAGTTTTGCGGCAGGGCTAGGTACCGTTTTATTTTTTGAAGATCACACAGTCGTAGAAGGCTTACAGGAACAATTCCCATCTTATGCTGATAACTTCCCAATCTGGGCAGAGCATTCGACTGCGATCGCACAATTTGCAACATGGACAGCATTGCACACAGAAGGGTTGGGCGCATCATTGCAGCACTACAATCCGATCGTGGATGAGCAAGTTCATGCGGAATGGGACATTCCATCAAACTGGAAGTTGCGTGCACAGTTGGTATTTGGTTCGATAGAAGGCGAGCCACGTGCCAAAGATTATCTCGCTGATGAAGAGCGCTTTAAAGTATTCCAATAAGCTGATATCCATATCTGCGCTTAACATGGTTTAAGGGCAGATATTTTTTAGATCTCGATGAAATCCCAATCAGCTTCATTAAAATTAAGTTAAAATAGCGCGCTAATGAAAATTGATGAGTAAGACCGAATGTCGAAAAACACGCAAAACCTGTCACCTTTACAAGAACTGATCGCAGAGCAAAAGCTACTTTGTGAAGAAGTAGGCTCGGCTTATGTTGAAGTCACGGGTGATGATGTTGTTGCCGTGGCAGTACATACCTTAAAGCAGGATCCGATTGTTGGCATCCGTAAAAAGCCTGAAACGGCTGAAAATATCAGCTGGTATATTTATGGTGGAGAGCCTTCAAGTGAAGAGGCTTTTGAAACCATGACAGTACGTGAATTACAGGACATCGCACCAGAAGTTTTACCGTATCTGGCTCTGGAAACAGGTTTCCGTTTCATGATTGATGCCGATGATTATGAAGATGTCTGGAAAGAAGAAATATAGATGCTAAAAAAATCATCTTTCATTTGTGCAGGATTATTATCAGGACTGAATAGCATGGTCTTTGCAGAGCCACTTTCACAAAGTGCCTATGACCAGTTTATTTCAGCACAGACTAAAATTGTGAATGAAACCAAGCACGTTTTAGATGAAGATGATCAAAAGGCAGATGCCCAAACTCAACGCCAGGCTTTCTGTAACCGACTGAAAGCCTATCAGGATATTCAAAAAGTGTCTGAAGAAAACAGTAGTCTGGATATGGCGCCCACGATGGCTATGGTCGCCAAAAGTTTTCTTGAGAGGCAGGATCAAAGTTTGACTCAATCTGGAATGACCACAAGCATATTTTGTAAAAATAGGGATGTAGAATAAGTTATAAAATACTTTTCTATCTCGAAAGTTTTTTGCTGAAAAATATAAATAAAGCAAATAATTCTAATTTGAATAACCGAGCTTTTATAAATATTAATAGTTCATTATTAAAATATTTTCAATAAAAATATTAAGTTAATTTAAACTAAATTTGATGGAATAACCTCATGTCTCGGGAATATATCCACTGATATTATTTCATTAATTAGAATATATAAGTAATAGCAATTATTTTTTTCTAAAAATTTTCTAGAAATAGCAAATAGTATTTGATAAGAAATTATTTTCATCTGAGCTAGGCTAATTGCAGCACGCAGCTCATATCTAATAATTCAAGTATCTCTAAAAGTCAGTAAAATAGCCTAAGCAAATCATAAATTTTAATAGCTATAAAAAGAAAAGGGAAGGAAGCTTAATAATAGTATTTTCTGCTTAGCCAATTTGTAAAAAGCTAGGCGGTAAATTCCACTTGATTGCTTATACACCCGAAATATGACTTGTAAATGTAGTGTGGCTTTATTATGCATATCCAGTTTTTGATTAAGAATAAGTGAATGAGTGATTGCCAGAAAATTAAAAATTTAAAAGCTACCTGAGCTTATTTGGGTAATAACAGCTAGTTTTTAGACCTCTCTGATTTTAAAAAATTGTACTAGTTTCAATTATTTAGCCTAAGCAAAAATTATTGCATATAAATAGCCTAAGCAAAATTTATAATTTTAAGATTTAGCAATTGATTAATTCCCAATAAAATTCCAATATCAACATATCATCTATGAAATCACGGAATTGTCAAATGATCCTCAACTACCAGATCACCAGTCATGATGACTCAGCACTTGTACCAATAGTCTTCATTCATGGTTTATTCGGCAGCTTGAGTAATTTAGGAATGCTGGCGCGACATTTTTCAAGCCAACGTACCGTCATTCAGTTAGATCTACGCAACCATGGCTTATCTGGACATAGTGATGAGCATGATTACCACTTGATGTCAAAAGATGTACTTGAAACATTAAATAGTCTTAACATCACAAAATTTGTTGTGGTAGGGCATTCTATGGGCGGCAAAGTTGCCATGAAGCTGGCGGATATTGCGCGTGATCGGGTAGAGCAGCTTGTGGTTCTGGATATAACTCCAATCCCATATCATGAAAATCATCATGCGGAAATTTTTGAAGCCTTGTTTGCTGTCGAGCGTGCAAACCTAAGTTCTCGGTTAGAAGCGACAAAAATCATGCGCGAATATCTGAATGAAGAAATGGTAATTCAGTTCTTGCTAAAATCTTTTAACAAAGGGAAGTGGCTGTTTAATGTACAGGCGCTCTTTAACCATTATCAGGATATTTTATTTTGGGAAGATCTTGCTCCACTTGATACTCCGGCACTTTTTCTCAGAGGTGGTAATTCTTTTTATATCTCAAAACCTGAACATTTTGCGGTAATCAATGAACAATTTTCTCAGGCGAAAATTGAATGCATTGAAAATACAGGACATTGGCTGCATGGTGAAAAACCAGATGAAGTGATCAAATACATCCAGGCCTTTCTAAATTAATTCACTTTGTATGCTTAAGGCTGAAAGGACTGAGTCTGTAATTGTCCTTCATGAATGAGTTGATGCGCCATTGCAGCTGTTTTCTTTAAACCGGGCATACGATATTCAGTATGTCCAAAATCTTTAATGGATTTCCAGCGACCGCCCCAGGTTAAACCCACCGATTCTGCAATCTGGCCAAACAGTTCATAACCACGCATGGCCCATGGATCACGTTCACTAATCACCACCTTGCCATTCCGCTTAAAGGCAATATCCGCGGCCAGACCAAACTGATGATAACTTTGAAAGCCTTTGGCCTTGGTAATATTACTGTTGGTCGCCAAAGAGTTTTGCCTTTCCGGACTTCGATAACCTTCGAGTAAAACTAGCTCATAACCATGCTGTTCGCGTATAATTTTAAAAACCATCAGTAAGCGCTGTTTAAATCGCGGATTCATCTTATGCCATTTACGGTCTGCTGTGCTGATATTTGGATTTATATGAATGTCTTCAATATTCAGATTAAGGCTTTGCGCTGAAATTACAGAATGATTTGCTAAAGATTCTTCTTGTAAGGCTTCGATAATAAGCTGTTCATCAACTTCAGTTGGAGCTGTTAATATTTGCCCATCTAATAATGCATAAATCTGTGGATCAACTTTCCTTAAATATTCAGCTTCAAACCTACTTGCAGTAAGTGGCTGAGTGAAAGCGAACATTAAAATACTGGCAAATAAGCTAAATCCTGAAATCAAAATCCACCATTGCTGCAAATACCATTCAGACTGAAGATGCTCAGGCGATGCCGCCTGATGAAATTTCTGAACAAACTGTTTTGCTTGAGAAAATTGTTGTTTGCTTTGTGAAATCAAATCAAGAAAAAAATCCTGTATTCTTAATCGAAACTCGTAAGACAGCAAGGCTAACATAGCTAAGCTTAATAGAATAAAGCTGCTCAATATAATCAAAATCATCAGTTGAATGATTGATCTAATAATAATTCAAAATTTTTTTTTTATTCATCGATATAAATTTTCCAACGGCGTCATTTTTTAAGTCTTTATTTTTATAAGTGTCCATCATATTTATTTGAAAATTGAGTTAGGGTAAATGAATCGTAATATAGGCTTGTTCAGCAGGCGCGCTAATCAAATTTTGATATTGAGAAAAAACAGCAGCTTGTTCTGTTGACAAGGCATATTTAAAAACCACCAAGCTGATCACGGCAAATAATAATAAAAATATCAGAATCCAGAAAAATGGTAATTCACGATGGATAATATGTCGGATTTGATCTGGAATTGCTGAAAAAGGAGAAAAAGCAACTTTTTTACCCTTGAGATAATCAATCTGATCTCCGATACGAGCAATCAGACTATTTAAATGCTCAATAGATTCAATTCGATATTTTCCATGGAAGCCCAATAAAAGGCAATAATGATATACCTCTAATACTGCCAGACGTTGCTTATCTTTATGGCGTATTTCTTCCAGATATTCAAAGAAGCGATAACCTGCAAGTTGTGAACCAAAAAGGCTTAACTGCAAGGGACTGATCATCCATGAATTTTGCAGATCAAAAAATCGCTCATCCTGTTGGGTGACAATTGTTTCATCTATTAAAGCGCAATAGGCATATTTTGCATCTTGAATATCCTCAGCTGAAAATTGCATCTGGCGTGCCTGATGTTCAAAACTTTTCAACATCTCCAGAATTTTTTCACGGAAAGACTCTATATTTACAGGGACATAGTGATTTTTTAACAGGAAAACAATATAGAAGCCGTCATGCAGTAAATCTACCAGACTATTCGTAGAGGTAGGGTAGGTTTCTACAGGTTGCATGGCTGTATAATCTACTCCGATTTGATCGCCATCAAAGAGTGAAAGAGGAGTGTTAGAGATTGTATTCATTAATATTTTTATCCATTCATGACAGCAATAAGTTCAATCGCGATATCCTGAAAGCCATTCGGGATATAAACACAAATCGATTCTGAATCCAGCATGCGCTGATACAGTTCATTATTGGGTTCAATCTCAAAATAATGAACGCCGGAACGTACCGGAATTGCAGTAGGCACCTGCATGAGATGCTGAACGGGTATAGCCGGTAAAGCTGCAACCACGCGTTGTTCTACATCTATAGTACTACCAATTTTAAAACGGATCGGAACATAGGCAATCAAGTCATGTGCAGGCATAACACTACTTGATACAGCAAGATATAACCGCGTATTGTGACTGATCTTATCGGTCTCCAGACTGCCAAACCAATAGGATGGGCGAGTTTCTTTTAAGCTGATACTGATATATCGATTCGAAATAATTGTATCGAGTAAATCTCTGAGAATAATATCCAGCTGATTGAAGCTGTCGTATAGATGATGATGCTGATACTGCGGCAATTGATCAATGTCATAGGCTGTTGAAAAGGTAAGTAGGGAACCACTGAGTCTTAAAAGTTCCGCATATAGCCGTTCCGGATGAATTTGTGGATACTGCAAAATATGATTTAAGGTTGCATAAGCAGTATTTAAGGCATTCACCAGCCAGAAAGAGACAATATCCCCAGAACGAAATTCAATCAGTTTCTGTTCGTTTTCACGGTTATTGGATTGAATCGTTTTAATCTTGGCCCGAATGATATTCAAAGTTCGCTTTAAATTGTCTAGCAGATATTCACAGGCCTGAATATGTAAAATTGGAGGAATGAATTTATGATCAAAAATAAAATTTCCAGAACTTTGTCGTTTGATTTGAGCAACCGGAAGATATAAATAACCATCCAGAGGCTGCTGAGGTTCTTGGCCAACTTCAAAAAGTTTAAATTCTGCCCGACGGCGTAACAGGGTGATCTCTGCAGTAGTGGCATCGGTGAATAAATCATGGGTCGAGATTAAATGTGAGTGATAACGACTAGATTGAGTGTTTTCGACATGACTTACATTTTGCTTGTTCGGCTGTAGCATTGGCAAAGCCAAATAAATTTGCATTTCACCACGCAGGTTTAAGGTATCCAGTTGTACAGGTTCTGGTAATAAATCCTGTGCAGGCGCCTGATAAATTTCACCATCTTGCCAGATCATTTCAATTTTACTTAATGCCAATATATGCATATTGAATTGAGCTTCATCAAATTGAATGGACTGGATCCCGTGAGCAAAAGGAAATGTCGCCCGAATCATATGACTCAAGCGTTGCTCATGATAGGCATCCTGTAATTGAAAATGTTGCGGTCTTAAAAATAGACCTTCGCCCCACAGTACTTTTTCTGCTTTAAACATTTTAATATTTACCACTCATTCTTGGATTCATCATTGGCATATATACCCAGTAATTCATGTACGTTTTCGATCGGATTCTCGTTCTTGATTACTTGAGCCAGCCATTCATGTAATGGCATCTGACTCCATTTAATCGTCTTTTGCAGCATGTAGCTCACTGGACTATGCGGTTCATGAGATTGAAAATATCGAGCGATGTCTTGTAATAACTGCATGGCCTGTTGACGGTTGGCCAGATGGTTTTGGGCTTGAGGTCGAAATTCTTGTATATTTTCAGGCGAGGTATTCATCACTATTATTTCAGGTATTTTGAGAGTGCCGAATTGCGGTGTATTTATTTGATCCTGAGATATTGAAGAAATATCAGTTTTATAAATGCGCTTAATACTGGAGAAGATCGATTCAAGTTGAGAATCTGTGCTCGCGTAACTCGGTGCATTTAGACCCAGTAAATGATCCAGTGTATTTTTAAGATACAGCCATTGGGTCTGAATCTCGAGAAGAAAACCTTCATTCTGGCTTAAAACTGTTTGAGAAGTTTTCAGCAACGATTGCTCAAAATGCTCCAAATCCTGAACAGTATTATTTTCAGAGTAGTCATCCTGCTGTTGTTTGAGTTTAATATTGCGTTGATGTAAGAATGCCTCATAATCACCTAAATTATAAAAAGGCGCAGAGCTGACCAAAGGCACCTGTTTCATCAGCATTGGCAGTTGCGTAATCAAACCTTGTAATAATCCAAAACGTTGATCAAGATCATCCTCTTCGATTTGAGGATGTAACGTGAACCAGTATCGCTCAAGGCTTTGCTGGGTCAACTCTAATCCTCGAGCAATTCCTTCAAAACCATAGAGATGACTCCAAGCTTCTATAAGCCAGGTATATAGACGGATATCCTTGGTTTTTTCAGTTAATAATTCAATCGTTTTATCATGTACAAGTTGCCAATCGGCCTGTTTCGGTTCCGAGACCCAGTCACCTTGCTCCAATAAAGGATCATCACGAGTTCTGGCCTTGTTAATCACATGAAAATCATTTGAAAATGAATAGTCCACACCGCACGGCTGATCGACTGAAATGTCTTGCAATAAATATTCAAATTCCAGGCTCATCTTTATTCCAATTATTATATTTTATTTGTTTTTATTTTTAGGTTACTTCAACTAGGCAGCATCTGCTTTATTGCTTTTAGAACGTACTTTTTGCGCTATTTTAACTTTCGGATCTACGCTATAAAAAATTTCATCATTCTTGATCTCAATGTGAATCAGTTTAGGAATCTTTCCCTCACTCATGGTTCTCAATATTTCTGTAGCCAAAGCAGGCAATACTGAAGCATTTAAAATATGATCAATATTGCGCGCACCACTATCAACCTCGGTACATCGGCTGAGCAGAAGTTCGAGCAAGTCCCCACTATAAGTGACCTGGGTGACATATTGCTGCTGAATGCGTCGGGTAATTTTCCCCAGTTTATGCTGAATAATCTGGATCAATAGCTCATCGTGTAAAGGATAATAAGGCACAATCTGCATACGCCCTAAAAATGCCGGTTTAAATTGCTGATATAAACTTGGTTTGAGCAGTTCAATTAATCTATTTGCATCCGGCCAGTTTTCGACGGGTTGATTTAAACAGGCCTGCATAATGGCACTAGAACCGACATTTGAAGTTAATAAGATTGTCGTATTTTTAAAATCAATCAGTCGACCTTCGCTATCTTCCAGCATGCCTTTATCAAAGACCTGATAAAATAATTCCTGCACATCAGAATGAGCTTTTTCGATTTCATCCAGTAAAATCACACTATAAGGATTACGACGCACTGCTTCAGTCAACACACCACCTTGACCATAACCGACATAACCTGGAGGAGCACCTTTTAAGGAAGACACGGTATGTGCTTCCTGATATTCCGATATATTGATCGTGATCAGATGCGACTCACCTCCATACAATTCTTGAGCCAAGGCCAGGGCAGTTTCAGTTTTTCCCACACCGCTTGGACCAAGCAATAAAAATACACCTTGTGGTTTGTTCGGATCATCCAGTTTTGCTTTAGATGTTTTAATACCTTGGACCAGTTGATGCAAAGCAAAGTCCTGACCCATCACACGCTGCGATAATTTATCTTGGAGTTTTAAGACCTGTCGGATTTCATCATTCATCATTTTACCGACTGGAATTCCGGTCCAGTCAGAAATGATCTGATGAATCATAGGGACTGTTACACGCTCGAACACAAGTGGGTGATCAGCCTGAATCTGGGTCAAACGCTGCTGTAATACTTTAATTTTATTTTTATTTTCAATTTTTTTGGATTGAACCTGTAATAATTTTATTTCCTGAACCAGTTGAAGTTCTTGCTGCCATTGCAGGTTTATCTGAGAAATTTCTTGTTCCAAATTTGAAATATTTTCTGATAATTCAATTAAACGTGTCTGATGACACGGAAAATTTTGATGCTCCTGATTTAAAATCTCATGTTCAAGCCGAAGATTATGCAGCTGTGCCTGTAACTGGTCTAACTTTGCAGGTTGTGCATTTTGGCTCAAAGCAACTCGTGCCGCGGCTGTATCTAATACACTAATGGCCTTATCCGGTAATTTCCGTCCACTGATATAACGATGCGAGTTACGTACCGCAGCAGCAATGGCTGCATCATCAATCTGCAACTGAAAATGCTGAGTCATGACCGGAATCATGGCACGCAACATATCGATGGCGACTTCCTCAGTAGGTTCTTCTACCTTCACTACCTGAAAACGGCGGCTAAGCGCAGCATCTTTTTCAAAGTATTGTTTGTACTCCGCCCAAGTGGTAGCGGCGATAGTACGCAGTTCTCCTCGTGCCAAAGCTGGTTTTAACAGATTGGCGGCATCATTCTGACCAGCCTGACCACCTGCACCAATCAGCGTATGGGCTTCATCAATAAACAGGATAATAGGATAACTGCAGGACTGAACTTCTTGAATGATTTGCTTCAGGCGATTCTCAAACTCGCCTTTTACACTGGCACCTGCTTGTAATAAGCCCAGATCCAATACATGAAGTTCTACATTTTTGAGTACATCAGGTACCTGATCATTCACAATTTTCAGGGCCAATCCTTCTACTACAGCAGTCTTACCGACTCCCGGATCGCCGGTAAGTATGGGATTGTTCTGATGACGGCGCATCAGAATATCCAGCATCAAACGGATTTCAAACTCACGACCGATCACCGGGTCGATTTGGCCTTGGCGTGCTTTTTCAGTCAGATTAATGGTGTATTGATCGAGTGCCAGTGTTTTATTTAATTTTAGCTGTGCGTTAGGTGAATCTTCTTTTACCTTAGTAAGCTGAGCATAGCTCGGGTTTTCAATACTCTGCTCGCAGAGCTCCAAAAAATGATGTTTGAGATGATCAATTGGAAATAGCTCAAATAAAGTAGAAGCACGAATCGTCATTTGATATAGATCAGGTGCAGTGAGCAGGGCAACCAGTAAATGTCCGCTGCGGATCATCGGATTCTGTTCTGCTGAAGCCAAAAGCCAGGCATGTTCTAATGCACGAATAATGGATTTGGCAAAGATAGGCGTACGAGAATTGCCTTTAGTCATTTGCTGAATGCTCTGATTCAGATCATGGGTTAGATCATCTTCGGAAATTTTATACTTTTTGAGCAATAATTTGAGATCGTTCAGGTCTGGCTGCTGTAGCAATTCTAAGAGAAAATGCTCAATTTCGATTTCATAATTTCGCTGTTTGATGCAGAAATTCGCTGATTTCTCAAGGCATAGGCGTGCATGCTCAGATAATTTTGTAATCAAAATTTTTAAATTACTCATATTTTTCTCTTTTAGAATATACAGCCTGATGTTTTTGGAATTTATAGCTATATATTTGTTATTATTAGGTTTATTTTTATTTATTTAAGTTTTTCTATGAGCAATCAAGATATATTGGCTCAAGATTTTTGGCATATTCTACTCAAGTCTATCCAAATGTCTGCATTCATTGGTCGGAATCTTACCATTTAAAAAATTACATAAAATAATTTAACAAAAACGCATTTATGTATTGACTTCCTGTGATAATTTTTTGTTAAATCCGCAACTAGATTTTTGAATTATAAAAATAGAAAAATAAATTTTGATTATAAAAATATAAAACAATAACCAAAAATTGAGGCTTATTTTGAAAAATAATCTAGGTTTTATTGTATTGCTCATCTCAGGGATGGCGCAGCTATGTTTTGCTCAAACCCATGCAGCAGAATTAAAAAAATCATGTATCAAGAGCTATCCACAAGCAAAAAATGATACTGATTCAACTATCATTGATTTATACCAGCAGTTATGCGACAAGACAGCAAGAAAAAATATGCATCTGCAGCAGCAATTGTCTACCCAAATTGCCAAACGCTATGTTGAAGTCGGTGATCATCTGAAAGCGCTCAATTTAATCGAGCAATTACATCAGCAAAATTACATTCATCAGAATTTAACTGATCTGAAATTCCTGGCAGGGATCGGGATCTCTTCCCAAAGCCTAGAACAAATACGTAGTACAGAAGTCCGTGCCTTAAATGACTTTACCTACCCACAGGCCAAATCGCTGACTGAACATATTTATCTGGCACAGCCTGTAGCAAAATTTTCTGAATCTGCATCAACGACGGCGCGGAATTCAAAAGTAAAAAATACTAAAAATAAACCAAATAACCCAGTAAAAAAAAGCCTAAGTCAAAACAAAAATAAAGTATCGAAAAGCAATCTAAAAAATAATACGGCTGCTATCAGTAATAAAAAAACAGAAAGTATCAGTACACGAACCCACACTCCTAGTACTAATCCATTTGGATCATTAAATAATAATTAATAAGGAAAATCATGATGGCTAAACGTGAAAGTGTACAAAAAAAATTACAGCGTATTCGACCACCACGGGTGCAATTGACCTACGATGTTGAGGTAGGTGATGGCCGTGAAGTCAAAGAGTTACCTTTTGTAGTGGGAGTTTTGGGAGATTTTTCAGCAGCGTCTGAACTTGAAAAAACCAAGCTCAAAGATAAAAAATTTATCAATGTAGACTTGGAAAATATTGATGAGGTGATGCAGTCTCTGGCGCCTCGTGCCAGTTTTCAGGTGGAAAATAGTTTGACTGAAGAGAGTGGTAAAATATCAGTAGATTTGGTTTTTAATGCAATGGATGATTTTCGGCCAGAACAGGTAGTCCAACAAGTCGAACCTTTGCGAAAACTGGTAGAAGCACGAGAACGTTTAACTGATTTACGCAATAAAATATCCAATAATGAACGTCTAGAAGATTTACTGGATGATATTTTAAAAAATACCGACCAAATCCGTAAAATGAGTATGGAGGCAGACAATGAATCACTCTAATGCTGCAACTACCACGAATGTTGCTATTGAAGAATACTCAATTCTGGACTCTATTGTTGAACGTAGTCGAATTGCGCGTAATGAAGAAGAACATGATCGGGCCAAAAGTTTGATTGGTGAGTTGGCCAAGGAAGTCATGGCCGGTACCGTTATAGTTTCAGACAATATGACCTTGGCTTTAGATAAACGCATTGCAGAAATTGATGCGCTTATTTCTACCCAGCTGAGCAAGATCATGCATCACGAGCAGTTTCAAAAAGTTGAGTCCACCTGGCGAGGGCTGTATTACTTTTGTCAGGAAACGCCATCACACTCTTTAATTAAAATTCGTATGTTGAATACGACCAAAAAAGAATTGATTAAAGATTTTCAAAGTGCCAGCGACTTTGATCAAAGTACTCTATTTAAAAAAATCTATGAAGAAGAATATGGTTCATTTGGCGGTGCGCCTTATGCGACCCTCATTGGTGACTTTGAGTTTGATCGCACACCTTCAGACCTGTATTTGCTCGAGCAGATTTCACATGTAGCATCAGCGGCACATGCACCGTTTCTCTCAGCTGCAAGTCCTTCCATGTTCGGATTGGAAACTTTTACTGATATTGATCGCCCACGCGATGTTTCTAAAATTTTTGAAACAGCTGAATATGTGCAATGGCGTTCATTCCGGGAAAGTGATGATGCTCGTTATCTGGCATTGACTATTCCACGAGTATTAGGCCGTTTACCTTATCATCCTAAAGATGGCAATACGACAGCAGGCTTTAACTATGTAGAAGAAGTTTCAGGTGAAAATCATAATGAATACCTGTGGATGAATGCTGCTTATGCTTTGGGGACGCGTTTAACCAATGCCTTTGATATGCATGGCTGGTGTGCTGCGATTCGTGGGGTTGAGGGTGGCGGTTTGGTCGAAGGTCTGCCAGTGCATACCTTTAAAACCAATGATGGAGAAATCATATTTAAGTGCCCGACTGAAATTGCAATTACGGACCGTCGTGAAAAAGAACTCAGTGATCTTGGCTTTATTCCATTAGTACATTGTAAAAATACTGATTATGCCGCGTTCTTCGGTGCCCAATCTACCCAAAAACCAAAGAAATATGATAACGATATTGCCAATGCCAATTCCGCATTATCCAGTCAGATACAGTACATTATGGCAGTCTCGCGAATCGCTCATTATTTAAAAGCAATAATGCGAGATAAGGTGGGAAGTTTTACATCTGCAGGAAATGTCGAAGCATTTCTAAATGACTGGCTATCTCAATATGTACTTTTGGATGACGGCGCTTCACAGGAAGCCAAAGCACAGTATCCACTGCGTGAAGCTTCGATAAAAGTTGTAGAAAATCCGACTGAACCTGGACACTACAAATCTGTGGTCTTTTTGAGACCGCATTTTCAGTTAGACGAGTTGTCTGTATCTTTACGACTGGTCACTGAGTTACCGCAGTCGAGTCATTAAGACTACTGCTAAAATTATAATAATATTTATAACAAAAGGAAAATTATTAAAATGAAAGACATTTACATCCAGTTTCGCGGCAAATATAAAGTTGATGGTGAATCTCGTGATTCAGAACATAAAAGCTGGCTAGAAGCAAATTCTTGGTCGCACAACATTCGTCAGCCAAAATCGGCAACATCTTCCAGTGTAGGCGGTCATACTGCAGAACGGGTTGAACATTCCGACATGATTTTTATGAAAGATCTGGATGCAACCAGTCCAAAACTTTGGGAAGCATGTTCAGCAGGTTATACCTTCGATGAAGTACAAATCGATTTTTATCGCGCTAATGGTGACAAACGCGTTAAATACCTGCAAATTAAATTAAAACATGTACTGGTTTCTCAGGTTACTCCGATAGTAAATCAAGAAGGCGTTCCAACAGAAGCTTTTGGTTTGAAATATGCTGCAGTTGAGTGGACGTATAATCAACAAGATATTAACGGTACACAAAAGGGTGCCGTGACCAAGAAATGGTCACTATCAAATAATACTGCCTCTTATGCAGCGTAATTTGATCTTTTAGAGGCTGGTCCTGATCAGCCTCTCTCCTGATATTTATAAAAATAAATAAAATTAGACTATAACAATATGAATTTGGATCAGCTTTATCCTTACGGATTTAGAACAACATTATTTGACCGTCTCTTGTCTCAGGATACTCAAAGTTCTCAAGGCCTTTCTTTACAGGCGTTGAGAGAGTCGGTGGCTGCCGATCTCGAAGATTTATTAAATAGCCGTATGGCTAATCTGGATACGATGGTTAATGGTTATGATCAGGTCAAACGTTCAATTCTTCAATTTGGCATCATTGATTTTGTGGGGCTCTCAACAGCGAATCCAATGGACCGAGATAAAATCTGCCACTCGATTGAACAGTCTATTCACGCGCACGAACCTCGTTTAAAGCAGGTTAAAGTCGAGATGCTGATGGATGAGCATAACAGGGGCAGTCTGTGCCTCAGTATTCAGGCATTTTTAAATATTTATCCTCTATATGAACCGGTAATTTTTGACGCATTCCTCAAGCCTACTACGCAACAATACGTAATTTTGTCTAAAACATCAGCAGGTGTGCTGTGATCGAAGAATTATTACCTTATTACGAAAAGCAATTACAGGAATTTGGGCAACAATCACGAGAGTTTGCTAATAAATATCCAAAAATTGCCCAACGCCTTTCGTTGAATCAAGAGCAGATTGATGATCCGCATATCGAAAGACTGATTCAGGCATTTTCTCTGATTTCTGCCCGAATTGATAAAAAACTGCACGATAGTTATGAAGTATTTACACGTTCTATTTTTGAGGTGATGTTTCCACAGTACCTTAAACCTTTTCCGGCATGTTCAGTGGTCAGTTTTGATGATGGCAGTAAAATACGACAGCTTAAAAGTAGCCAGCAGATTCCTAAGCAAACTGTATTAAAATCAAAAAGTATCCGTGGGGTACAGTGCGAATATCGTACGGTAAACCAGGTTGATTTATTACCTATTGCATTAAAATCGGTCAACTTTAAAACGTACACTTCAGCCCATGTTCATTTAAATCGAAATGCAACCTTGATCTTTGGTTTCGAAATATTTAACCAGCGGCAGCGACTGCTAGAACAACAAAAATTACCTATTTACCTGGATGCAATTTCCAGCTTTCCATTGCAAGTACTGGATTGTATTTTTAAGCCAGAGACTGGTTTTTCTGTAATAGTACAGAATCAAGAGATTGATATTCAAAATCCATTTGAACTGATGGGATTTACTGAAGCGGAAAGTGCGCTGCCAGTTGATCAGCATACTCATCATGCCTATCGTTTATTAATCGAGTATTTTTGCTTTCCAGAAAAATTTAATTTTCTTAACCTCAATCTGAGTTTTTTAAAAGAATTAAATATAAAAACCGCAGAATTTGAGCTACACATTCATTTTAAAATAAATCTGAATGATCAAGCTGTGATCAGAAATTATTCAGAATTAAATAGCGCTAATTTCAAATTATTTGCGACACCAGTTATAAATTTATTCCCTAAACGGGCTGAGCCACAGAAAATTGATCATTTTCGTCTGGAATATTCATTAATAAGTGATGTACATCATCCTGAATATTTTCAGGTATATGCGATCACCGAAATGAATTTATTGCAAGAGAAAAGCGAGAACAGTCAAACGACCTATCCCGTATTACCTTTTTTTGCCATGAGTCATTATCATCAGGCAGATGTGCAATTTTATTATCATCTGTTACCAGAGCAAAATAATAACAAACATAGAGGACTGAAATATTCGATTATTTCCAAATCTTTAAAACCCCAGAAAACTTCATCAGACTTTATCAGTATGCAGTTGTTATGCTGCAATCGGGATTTACCTTATGAAAGTTATCACAAAGATCAGAACAGCTTATCTCTAAATGACAATAGTTTGGCACGTAAAGCCGTGTTATTGAAAAGACCCAATTTACCTTATTGTTTTGATCAAAAGCAGCAGGAACAGTGGCGAATTATCTCGCATTTATCATTGAATAATCTGTCTTTAATGAAAGCAAATGCAGTCAGTCACATTAAGGAATTACTCGAACTGTATAACTTGCCGCAATCCAAAGACAACCGGCTAATTATTAATTCAATTCAATCGATCCAGTTTTCTCTGACCCAGAAGTTGCGTGAGCATAAACCATTTCCACTTTTTGTACGGGGTGTCAAAGTTGAAATTCAGATCGATCCAGAAATCTTTAGGGGAGCCAGTCTGTATATCTTTGTGCAACTTTTAAATCATATTTTTAATTTGAAAGTTCAAATGAATAGTTATGTGGATATGCACGTCATAGATTCAAAGTCAAAACAGGAGTTATACCAATGCATACAGAATGTTGGTGGCAAAAGGCTTCTGTAGTTGATCGGCTCTTTCAGCAGCCGACCAGCTTTGAATTTATTCAAGCCACGCGATTATTAAGACATGCACCTGAACGGAACAGACATCAAGAATGGAGTAAATCATTTGAATTTATTAGTTCACTCAATCTTAATTTTCCGACTTCTGAAATTGAATCATTGCAATGTCGAGATCATAAAGTTCAGATGACCAATTTAATTGTGGGGTTGACTGGCGTACAGGGCGTATTGCCTTATATCTATACACATAAAATTAAACAGAGTACCCGGGCACACCGAGAAGAAAGCTTACACTTTCTCGGACTGTTTAATCATAAATTGACTGCACAATATGTCGATGCCTGTCTGAATTATCATTTACCACTGCGTTATGAAATTGAGCAGGAAAATCATTATCTAAACATGCTTCATGCTTTGAGTGGCTATAGCGGTCAACAACATGAACAGCAACCTAGAGATGACTACTTTGCTGAGTTTTCAGGCTTGATGCAGGGGCAAAATAATACCCATTATGCTTTAAGCAGCATATTGTCCTGTATTTTTAAATATCAATTTGAGATCAATGAGTTTATTCCGGAAATCTTCCAACTGGATGATCAGCAAAAAAGCGGTTTGGGAGCTTTGCAACCAGTTTTACTGGGAATCAACAGCTTCTGTGGAGAAACCATTCAGCAAATTGATGAAAAAATTGAAATCGTCATTGGTCCATTAAAACGTGAAGACTATCTAAATTTTTTATCTGAAGGAATACATAGCTCCAAATTGAAACAGTTACTTCAAACCTGGTGTAGCCCGACTATGTTAGTGGATCTTCGGTTGATTTTAGACAAAGATGAATTATGTCCAGCCCAACTTGGAGAAGTAGATTCGATGGGGTTGGCCAGAGGAGCCTTATTAATGCCGAATCAGGCAATCCACAATGCGGAAACCTGCTATAGCCTGATAGGAAAGATGTCATGATTAAGCATATTATTCAGACTTTTATAGTTTTATCCGTTATAAACAGTGCTCTCGTCATTTATTACTGGCGAGATACTCAATACGATCCATCAAATATTGATTTCCTATTATATTTTGGTATTTTACCTTTGTTAATTTGCTTGTTGTTATTGACACCTTATTTTATTTATAAAGCTGTAAAATCCTATAAACAAAGACAGCAAGAACAAAAGGATAGGGCTCATAAATCTCTTCAAGCACAGCAGCAAGAAGTAGAGAATAAAGAAGAATTGTATCAAGCGATTGAGAATTACACGCTCAATATTTTTTCAGCTGCCGCCTGGCACAGTTTTGGCAAAAATGCAGAGATCTTGCAACACATGAAGCAGTTCAAAAGTCCTGAGCTGGACTCAGAACTGCTAAATCGTTTTAGTCTACCTATATTGACATATCGTATTCATGCTGTGGACCGCTTACTCGAAGAAAACGGGACTAGCGAAGAAATGCTTCCAACATTACAGGAACAACGAATTCAACAGTTGATTCAACAACAACTCGAACAGCATGAAGAAAGTCTGAGCTTAATTTCAGAACAGTTAAAACGTTCAGCACTATTTTATGATCACGAACTGGCTTATGAATATCGAATGCATCCGGGATGGATACAGGAGAACTACTGTGAAGATGAAGGAAATATTGCCTCTAATCTAATAGCAGTAAGCCGATTAAATAGGTTGAATCTGCATATTTTATTGGCGGATCATATGACTGGGGAGTGGAGTGATCTCTATCAAGAGCAGCTTATAGGTCAAATTCAACAAAAATATGCATTGCTGCCTGCCCAAATTCATATCAATTTTCACTTTCTGCCTGCTGATCATGCTTATTCAGCTTTGCTGGAGCTATTACAGGAAATTTCAGGTCAATCACATGAGATCAGTCTGATCATTATGGCGGATTCTGAAATTGATCAGGATTGTCTGGATCAGCAATTTTGGCAAAATGAAGAGTATATTGCTGCAGAATATACTGCCAGCTGGTGTTTATCCGCACATGACTTAGAGGTTGAGGGGATGATGCCTTCACGAATATTGACTCTCAGCAAGTACGTCACTGACCTATATGCGTACTTGGGTCAGAATCAGGTTGATCTGTCCTATCAGCTGGAACAGGCACATCCTTTTTTAGTTTTCTTAGATGAAGCCACTCAGTCTAAAACAATGAAAATAATACAAGAAAAATTTACTAATATTGATTTTGAGCCGGAGCATACCATTTATCCTCAAAGCTATTTGGGGCATACCCAACAATTGGCAGCAGTTTTTGCAGCGATGATGTCATCATATCTATACGACAATGTCATTACAATAAGCTATAGCACACAACAAGAATCAAGCTATTTATGTTTTAAAAATAAAGAAAGTGATCAACTGAATGAAATCTCATTAGTAGCCTAACTATTTATAAAAATTAAAGAAAAAAGAGATAAAAGTGAATACATTATTTTATACAGTCCTGGGGTATGTCTGGCAGTACATTAGCAACCCTAAAACAATGATGGCCTTATCCTTTTTAGTGGTCATTATTTCTATAAAAAATACGGTTTATGATCGCATTTTCTGGATATTGCTGACCGTCTATGTCGCCATATTAATAGGCTGGGGGATTTATACACTTATCCGGTGTTATCTGCATACTAAAAAGGGTCAAGAAATCGAGACTGCCTTATCTCAAGGTTTTGCAGCTGAAAGCAAATACAATAATAAAGAAGAACTTCAGCAGATCAGTCAGCAAGTCAAACAATCTATTCAGCTGATTCGTAAGTCAAAATTAGGCGATCGTAAGGGTCACGCGGCACTGTATGAACTTCCTTGGTATATGGTCATCGGTAACCCGGCGGCTGGGAAAAGCTCGGCGATTTATCATTCCGGTTTGCGGTTTCCTTTTGAAGAAACTCATCAGAAAATGGTCTCTGCCGGACTTAGCGGAACTCGAAACTGTGACTGGTTTTTTTCAACTCAGGGTATTTTCCTGGATACAGCCGGACGCTATTCAGTCTATCCGGAGGACCATTCTGAATGGTTAGGCTTTTTAAATATTCTCAAGAAAAATCGTTCTAAAGCGCCCGTAAATGGTCTTATTGTGATCGTAAGTATCGCTGAGTTGGTCAATCAAAGTCCGGAGAAATCTCTACAACTGGCTAAGAACCTGCGTGCCCGTATTCAAGACCTGACTGAACGTCTAGAAGTTTTTGCGCCAGTTTATTTGGTATTTTCCAAGATGGACCTGATTGCCGGCTTCACGGAATTTTTTGATTGTTATCAAGGACAAGAATTGGATCAGGTTTGGGGCGCAACGTTGGCTTATCAACCAGACTCGAGTGAAAATGCTGTTCAGCTATTTGAAAAGCATTATGGCATTTTATATGAGGGTCTGAAAAATGTAAGTATGACCCATTTAACCCGTCGGCATTCACAGCATATTTCACCCAGTGTAAGGACCTTTCCACTGGAATTTAAGAGTCTCAAACCGGTATTAAGAACCTTTATTTCCACTTTATTTCAAGACAATCCTTATCAGTTTAAACCGGTTTTTCGTGGATTTTATTTTACCAGCGCCTTACAGGAAGGCTCCATTGAAAGTCCAATGACAGAACAGATTGCTGAGGACTTTCATCTGATCCGCAGCGATAATCATGATCTTGGCCTGTCTAAAGAGTCTGTATCACAGAATCATGGTTATTTTCTGAAAGGTTTATTTTCTGAAGTGATTCTTAAAGATAAAAATCTGGTGAAGCAGCATATTAATCCGGCACGAAAACGCCGACGCTTTATGGCTTTTACTGGTGCTTTACTTACTGTATCGATGGTGTTGAGTCTGTGGGTGTGGTCTTATCGAAATAATCAGCAATTAATGGAAGAAGTTCAGGCGGACCTGAATAAGGTCGTACAGATGCAGAAACAGTCAGGAACGGAGCTGGTCACACAAATCGATGCATTATTAATTTTGCAAGCTCATCTACAACAGTTAGATCAATTTGATCAGAAGCGCCCATTAAAATACAGTTTTGGTCTATATCAAGGACAACAGATCAGGGAGAAACTGCAAGCTGAATATCTTAAAGGAATTGAGCAATTAGTATTGCAGCCCAGCCAGCAAAATATTGCAGAATATCTACAACGGGTAAAAAACAATGCAGCAGTTCTTAAAGAAAATCATATTCATGTGCAAATTAATCCGACTGCACAAGTTCAGCAACTCGCATTAGAACCATCTGACCAAAATCCGCAAGATGCTTATAATGCACTTAAAACATATCTGATGTTGAGTAACCGTAAATCTATAGATTCCAGTCATCTCAGCGATCAGTTGACACGTTTTTGGCGGACTTGGCTGGATCAGCATCGTGGTCAGCTGCCACGTGCTGAAATGCTGCAAAAGGCCGAGCAGTTACTTAGCTATGCCATGACACTGACAGATTCGAGTTCATTTCCCCAGCTGGATTCCGATACTGTTCTGGTTGAACAGACTCGCCAGGTTTTAACCGCGATGATGACCGGAGTGTCTGCACGAGATCGTGTATATAACAAAATTAAAATGCGGGCTTTGGTACGTTTTCCTGCATTAACGATCAAACAGATGGTCGGGGAGAATGCTCAGACAACCATGTTGGGAAGTTATGCCTTACCCGGTTTTTATAGCTATCAAGCCTGGAACGAATATGTACAACCTGCCATAGAAACCGCGGCGCAAAGCCCAACTGAAAGTAAAGATTGGGTACTTAATACATCACAGTCTGATGATTTGAGTTTTAGTGGCAGTCCTGAACAAATTCGACGCCAGCTGACTGAAATGTATAAAAAAGAATATATCAGCGAATGGCGTAAATTCTTGGGTGCCATTTATTATGCCAAGGCCGGTGACTTTAATCAGCAAACATATCAGATAGATATTCTTGGCGAACCAGAAAACTCACCGATTCGTAAAGTCATACAACGGGTAGCGCAAGAAACCAGCTGGGATAATCCAATGGTACAAGCTGAGTTGGCGGTTCCACAAAAAGGTTTTATTGCCTGGTTTAAACGCAAGATATTGCAACGTCATGATGGCAAGTTGGCACAGAATTCTGCATCGACTTTCTCTCAGGGGATGATTGCCAAAGACTTTCAGATCTTCTACCAGATTGTACGTACACGAGATGATTTGCAGAACCGGTCGCTGCTGGATGAGTATATGCAATCTCTGGCCAAGATACGGAGTCGCTTTAATGATCTAAAAAGTTCTGGAGATATTGGTCCGGCGAGCATGATGCTCCTTAAGCAGACCGTTGATGAGCAGAATTCTATCTTTAATATCACTCAAAAGTTTGTGGATGAGAAAATGTCGGTAGGAACCCATGAGCTGGATCAACAGCTGATTAAGAAGTTGTTTAGTGTTCCTCTCACACGTTCCTTTGAAAGTCTGATGCTTCCGGCACAAGCTGAAATGAACGAACTCTGGCTAATACAGGCCTATCAACCATTTAATGCAAATTTATCGCAAAAATATCCGTTTAGCAGTCAAGGTAGCTTACAGGCAACCTCTCAAGAAATTAATCAGATTTTTGGTGAAAATGGCAGTATTTCCCGTTTTGTCAAAGAGCATCTTGATTCCTTAGTGATCCGTCGTGGCTATAGCTTAAGCTCGAAAACCTGGCAAGATTTAGGGCTTAATCTAAATCCTGTGTTTGTTGCAAACTTTCAAAATTATGTCGCGCCTGTGAATGGTATGGCAACTGGTGAGTTAAATAATACCAGTCGTCAGGCAGTGAGCCCCAATCAATCTAATTTCCAGTTTTACCCACTGGAACAGGCTCATTTATTGGCTTATACCATTGATATTGATGGACAAAGAATGCTATTTGAAAACGGAATTCAACAATGGGTGAATTTTATCTGGCCAAATTCCGGCGCAATTCCAGGCGCACGGATTACGGTGATTGATTTGGAAGGGAAGACCCATACCATTTTTGATGAGCCTGGGGAATATGGAATCAACCGTTTGATTGATAGTGCTCAGCGTACACAAAAAGGCAATATTTTTGAGATGGTCTGGCGCAGTAAAGAGAATCCTGAACTATTTGTGAAGACCAATTTTCGTTTGGTGAGTGGGAATAATGCAAGTTCTATCGGAAGTAATCCAAGTTATAGCAATTTGCAGTTGGTGGATCAGGTTGTTTTGAATAAAGTAGTGAGAGTTGTCGCAGCACAGAATACGATGATGTCAGGAAAAACAGCTCATACAACTAGGACGACTGCTGCAAACACAGGAACTTCAATGCCATGACCTTGATCAATCAATTATATTGTAAATGGATCACGTGGGTGAATTGATATGAATTAAAAACAACTAATTTTAATGTAGAAAATAACTCAAGGTTGGCGACACTAGAATAGTCTTTAACTGCAAATCAGATGAGCCTGACTCAAGGCATTAAATTGATTAAATAAACATTTATAGAAGCATAAAATGAAAATAAAAAATAAATACTTAAAGTTAAATAAAATCATCATTTCATCCTGTTTTTCAATTGGTTTTAATGTGCATGCACAACCTGTAATTGCTGAAGGTACTGTATCGAATAACAATAGCAAGCAAGCTATTTTGGCGAAATTGTATTCAACTTATGGTAAGGAAAATGTGGTGGATCGCATTCAGATCCGCCAAGTAGTGGCACCAACGAATTGGTCGAATATAGTCATTGATGTGATTAATGAAGACCTTAAAAAGGTTAAACAGGGAACCTTAACGGTTAAAGGTTCTGATATTCAGCTAACGGGTAAAGTATCAACTTCTTATGAAATTCAGGATACTACAGAGAAATTTAAGGGTTTAACACCCGAAAATTACCGTTTAAATGCACAGCTTTCAGTCAATCAGGCAGAACAGAAGATTATTGATGCTGCATTAAAGAACCGGATTATTGAATTTGAATCTGGCAGTGCAATATTAGCAACTTCAGGTATACAGATACTGGATGAAATGGTCAGTGCCTTAAATAAAGTTAGCGGAAAAAAGATACGGATTATTGGACATACGGATAGTTCAGGCGATACTAATAAAAATCTCATGTTGAGTCAGCAACGTGCAGAAGCAGTAAAAGCTTATTTAATCGCAAAAAATCTTCCAGCGCATTTACTGAGTACTGAAGGTTCAGGTTCAAGTAAACCTGTAGCGGATAATGCAACAGCTGAGGGTCGTAAGAGAAATCGTCGGATTGAATTTGAAGTGCTTTAACGTTTAAGTTGCTTGAGCAGCTATAAGTATATGGTGAATGACCTGTATGAGTATATTAATAGTATTTCGTATAATGTATATTATGTTAAATACAAGTTAAATAAGATACACTTAACCATAAGTTCATATCTTCCTTGTCCATAAAAGTGAATTTTGAAATTTTTAGAAGAAAATTGAATTAATCAGTCCAGCCCAATAAAACTGGGCTGATACTTTATTGTGGGATTTAGCAGACGCTCTGCACTGCATTTACAAACCGCTGTGTATCAAAAGTATGGTTAGATACCAGACCGAACTGGCTCACCTCGCCAACAATTACGGCGCGTCCCATGCTCAGTGCGACATAAATGCCGGCAATATTTTCCAGCAAGGTGGCAAATGGAATCAGGCACAAATGCCGTCCAAGCTGACTGCTGGCCAGTGCCTGACTGAGTGAATGCGTAATTGATTCTATGGTATCTTCTACCAGACACACGCCTTTCGGTGTTCCGGTACTGCCTGAGGTATAAGTGATTTTTGCCGGCTGCTGGGTTTGTAAAGGAGGTGAATGCTGTACTGCCTGCTCTAGCTGAAAAAAGCGCGCATGTAGCTGGCCAGCAATAAAAATCTCATCTCTACTCATGTCTTTAGCTAGATTTAACAGCCATTCTGGTGCAGAGAAAGATTCATCCAGAATACAGAGCAGCTCGGTTCGGCTGTCGGAAAGCAGATGCCGTACCTGCGCTGCAGTAAAAAACAGAGGCACCGGAATCACGGTCATGCCGGCTTTTTGTGCGGCAAGATCGACCACAATCCAGTCGATGCTGTTCACGCCCCATAAGGTCAGACGTCGCAGATTAAGCTGCATGAAACTGGCACTCAATAATTCTATCCGCCGTTGTAGTTCCGCATAGCTCAGTGTTGCCTGTGCGGTAACCACAGCTTCTCGCTGCGGATACTGGTGTGCTTGTAGGCTGATACGTTCAAATAAAGCAGTCATCATTTAAATTCTGTGCCTCGCTGATCAAGCAAAATGCTTTAATGACTAAATTGATAAAGTTGACGAGCGACTTGTAGGGCTTCTGCCACATCAATCGCCAGCACATAAGGTTTCTGCTGGTAATAACTCTGCCCCACAGGCGTTGTGCCTCTCCAAGGACTTGCGGATCAGCCTTTTCAAGCACATGAAAACGTAATCCCATCTGTTGCAACACATAACGTACTGCAGTTGTTCCGGTACATACTGCCCATTCGATGTGTTGCTGCGAGAGATGAAAAACCAGAAAGGCCACCATCAGTTTGGCTTTGTCCATATCTAGTGCTGCCAGATTGCCAATTTCTACTACTTTGTCTCGGCTGACCCTGGTCTGGCTCAGTTTGCTTAATATGTTTTCAACGGGTTCATCGAGATACTGTTCCAGAAAGGCATTAAATTGATTTAAATGCTGCATACCAATCACCACCTGCATCTCGGCTCCGTGATAACCGGCAAACAGGGTCGAAGAGAAGCTCGATACAGTGGCCTGATGGACTTGCTGATATTTTTCCTGAATAAAATTTTCCAGGCTACTGCGTTCAGGTGTCTCGCTTTGTTCTACAGTTTTGACCGTCAAATGTAGCGATTGATCCTGTGCTGAAATTACCGGATACGCCGGAGGTACTTGTAGTAAAAATTTATTGTGATGGGTTTGTTTTTTATATTCAGGCTGCTTGAAATATCCATCCAAATAATGAATCTGATCAGATGACTGAGGATCAAAACTAAACTTGATCATTCGGCTCATACCACGAAATTAACTTGGTACTCAAGATAGAAGTCCAAACTTAAAAAATTCTTAATTTTGTGCAAAAGAATGTAAAAGCTATGTGTATAAAAAATCCAGAGAACGGCCGGTTTTTTTAAGAGCATTTTAAGATTGAAAATTTAAGTTAATCCTATCTCTTGTTAACTGAAACTGTTCTATGTCTTCCTACCGCTCACCTTATAAAGGCACCTCAGGAACGCAGCGTATTTTTAATGCGACCCGTTATTCCCTGGCTGGTTTTAAAACCGCCTTTCAAAATGAGGCTGCCTTCCGGCAAATTCTGCTGATCAACCTTATTTTGATTCCTCTAAGTTTTTGGATGCCGGTTAGTCCAGCTGAGCAAGCGCTGATGGTCGCCGTATGCCTACTGGCGTTGATCATTGAACTGATTAACTCAGCGATAGAGGCAGTGGTAGATCGTATTTCCATGGAACGGCATGAACTGTCTAAAAATGCCAAGGATATGGGCAGTGCGGCTCAGTTTGTAGCACTTAGTTTAATTGCCCTGACCTGGGGCATCATTTTGGCTGGTCATTTGATTTGACCTCTGCTCTTGCTACTGCCTGAAATGGACAACTTAAAAATGATCACTGACCGTTCCCGGTTTTTACTGACCCAAACTTTACTTTTGATCTTCAGTTTTTTGATTCTTCTCAACTTCTTTGACATTGGAGGAGTGCTGGACTTACAACTCATCTATCCCTTTATCGATGATCATGGTCAATTTCCCCTTCGAAAACAATGGGCACTGGCAGAACTCAATCATCGCTATGTGAAAGACCTGCTGATTCTAATGTATATCACATTATTACTGGGCTGGTTGGCATCACTGAAATGGCAGAACTGGTATATACGGCGCTGGGAATTTGGCTATTTTTTTAGCATGGTAGTGCTGACCACAGCCTCGATCGGAATTTTAAAATCCCAGTCAGCCCATGCCTGTCCCTGGGATATGACCATACCTACCCATAATGGGATTTTGTGGGATTTTAGTGCCACTGCAGGCCACTGTTTTCCTGGAGGGCATGCATCTAGTGGTTTTGCTTTAATGGCCGGCTATTTTGTTTATCGCATTTCTAACCGCAAGCGTGCTTATTTTCTTCTGATCGCTGCAGTAATTTTAGGGTTGGCCATGGGCTGGGCACAAATGATGCGCGGTGCACATTTCCTGAGTCATAACCTTTGGACTGGCTGGATTATCTGGTGCATGAATGTCATTGGCTATACGCTGTTTAGCCACAAACTCCCCCAATAGAAAAGACCACTCCTATACGCTCTAGTATCAGGCAACCTTAACTCCAAAAACTAGAAGCCTATTTGTTTAGGCTTTGGCCAAAGGAAACTTGACCTGTACACAAAGGCCACTCAGATTGACACTTCGCGAAAATTCTAGTGTTCCACCCAAGCGCTCGGTGGCTTTATCTACAATGGATAAACCCAAACCGCTGCCAATTTCTGCATGGTTATGTATCCGGTAGAAGCGTTGCCGGATCTGATTGAATTGAGCGGGATCTATCCCTACCCCGCTGTCTTCAATCTGTAAAACCGCCTGCCGGCCTTGCTGGAAAATCGACACATTAATTACGCCATCCTTCGGGCTATATTTAATTGCATTATCAATTAAATTATAAATAATCGAGTGCAAGGCCGAAGCTTGGCCCTGAATCAATAGTTCCTGTTGCTGCTCTACCCCTAAATCAATCTCTTTCTGTAGTGCCAGTTGAATCAGTTCTTCGATACAGGTGACTGTCATTTGATTCAGTGATAGCAATTGAACAGGCTCACTTAAACCTTCGGTCACATCCTGTTTGGCCAGACTTAATAACTGGTTGACCAGATGCTGCATGCGCAAAATGCCTTGACTCAAATTATGGATAGACTCGCTTTGAGGGAACTGCTGCAGTAAAATTTGTAACTGTAAATTCAAGGCCGTCAGGGGCGTGCGTAATTCATGTGCAGAATCCGCTACAAATTGACGTTGTTCCTGCTGGGCCAGAGAGATTCGGCCAAACAGATAATTCATTTCCTGAATAGTCGGTTCCAGCTCTAGGGGATAATCTTTCATTGCAATTGGCTTTAAGTCTTGTGCCTTGCGGCTGGCCAATTCAGTTTTAAAATCATTAAGGGGCTGAAAATTTTTCCGGATCATCCAGCCTAAGCCAAATACTGCAAAAGGTAAAAAAAGCACATAAGGAAGAAACATATTGGCTGCCAGTTCCAACGCCAGTTCCTGCCGGACATTTTGCTGCTGGCTCACCTGAATCTGTAATTGCTTACCAGGAATAATATAAGTTAACCAGGTTCCATATGGCGTTTGATGCTTGTAGAAACCTGCTTTCCTGACCGGTGCCACCAGAACATCTTGCGGATGGAAGGAAGTGGCTGTATCTGTATAGGACCAGATATCTACAAATAAATCTTCTTCACTGTATTGTTTGGATAGATCGATTTGACTCTGCAGGGGCTGCGGATGATTTTCTGCAATACGCTCTGCCAGACTTTGCATCTGTTTATCCAGTACTTCATTAATTTCTTCGAGCGCAATCCGGTATGCCGAAAAGATCAGCACACAGCCCAGTACTACGCTAAATAATGAAATATAAATAACCAGACGTTTTTGCAAGGAATAACGTTTCTGCATGGCGCTCATCCTAAGCGATATCCTAGCCCACGTATGGTACGGATGAAGTCTTTTCCTAATTTTGCCCGCAGATGATGGATATAGACTTCCACCGTATTACTAATGACATCACTATCAAAGTCATAAAGCTTGTCTTCCAGATCATTCTTGGAAAAAATTTTATTCGGATGATTTAACATGGCCATTAAGATGGACCATTCCCGATTGGATAATTCTATAGCCTGTCCATTAAACAGAGCGATATGCTGCTCCAGATCTAGTTCCAAACCACTGTGTGATAATTTCTTATTCGTATCTATCCCGGTATTTTTTAAACCACTACGGCGTATTAAGGCATGAATACGGGCCAGTAACTCGTCAAATTCATAAGGCTTGATTAAATAGTCATCTGCTCCCTGATTCAGCCCATCCACCCGGTTTTGTAACTGATCCCGGGCGGAGATAATCAGCACCGGTAAATTCGGAAACTTCTGCCGGATATTTTTTAGCACCAGCATGCCATCCATCATCGGCAAGCCTAAATCGAGCAGGACAATATCGTAGACCTGCTGCTGTAACTGTTTTAAACCCTCAATCCCATTATTGACCCAATGCACATCAAACTGATGCAGCTTGAGTAATGTTTCAGTCGACTCGGCAATCATAAAGTCGTCTTCAATAATTAGTATTTTATGCATTTCAAGCTCTGTTCTTTAATGATGGTGAGCATTGTGCAAGCATATCATTTTTAGCTTCAATCACTTGCGTTTTTATATCCAGCAAGCTTAATAAGCTGGGGAAAAGATGATCCTGACTACGGGCTTGGTTGGTCTGTCCTTTGAGACAGCTGATCTGCTGGATATTCTGCTGCTTCCAGGCATCGGAGAACCACATCAGCATCGGGACATGGGTTTGCTGAGTGGGCGCCATGCTATAAGGAGCACCATGCAGGTATAAACCATGCTCTCCGGTGGATTCTCCATGATCAGACAGGTACCAGAAACCGGTCTGATATTGAGTCTGCTGCTTTAAAGTTTCAATGATTTGGGCAAGAACATGGTCTGTATATACAATCGAATTATCATAGCTATTTTTTAATTCTTCTGTACTACAGCCCTGAATGGCATTGCTATTACAGGTCGGCTGAAATGGCTGATACGGCGCTTTGGAACGCTTGAAATATGCCGGCCCATGACTGCCCATCTGATGCAGTACAATTAACTGCGGTTTCGGGTTATTTTTATCCAGATGCGCCAGATAATCTTTCAGGCTATCTACCAGGATTTCATCAAAACATTCACCACCAGCATCACACCACTTCTGTTTCAGTTGTGCCGGAATCTGATACTTTTGTACCCGGTCACAGGCACCTTTACAGCCTGAGTTATTATCAATCCAGGTCACCTGATATCCGGCGCGCTGAGCAATATCCAGCAAACCTTCACGGTGGCTGGCTAGCTGTTCATCATAGGTTTCACGTGACATGCCCGAAAACATACAAGGCACTGAAACGGCAGTTGCAGTTCCACAAGAGCTCACCTGATTGAAATTAATCACCGCTAACTTGCTCAGTTCAGGATTGGTATTGCGCGCATAGCCATTTAAAGCAAAACTCTCGGCACGTGCAGTTTCTCCAACAACTAGCACCATCAATTTGGGATGATCCTGCATTTGGGCCTGCTGTAACAGATGTGCATCTTCGCCAAAAGCTACCAAAGGTAAATTCGCTTTAGGTGCTTTCTTTTTATAATAGGACAAGGTGGACGCGATGCTATTTTGTGGAGAAAGCATACCCTTCAGATCGCGGTGCTCACGGAAGATGGCGGCATAATCGACATAGAAACAGAACAATAAACCTAGAATCAGTCCGAGTGAGACTACACTGCTCAGGCTTTTATGCACCAGCTGATGCCCAAGCGATGCAGGCTGAATTTTAAGCATCCAGATGATAAAAAGTGGAAAAACTACAAATACTAGTGTCCAGATGACCAGTCGCATTGACCAGAGATCTCGAACTTCGCGGGCATCGGTTTGCAGCATATTCTGAATCTGGTCTGGCGTAATAACGACCCCCAGACTATTGACAAAATAAGCACTAAAACCACCCAAAATGATCAGGGCGCTGGCCAGTATTTTGGCGTTCCATTTCCAGTTCAGCCACTGTAGTATCAGATTGTAAAAGGCAATAATAATCAGTGCCGTAGCGACCAGTAATACGCCTGCTTTCAGATTGGTATAAGGTGTAAATTCATGAATTTTCTGGTAGAAAGCAAAGTTTAGGATCAATCCCAGCCACATAGCCAGCAACATGTTGAAGCCTGAAAGACTAATCGACTTTTTAGGTCGCGGACTAAAAAAAGACGAATGGGAAAACAGCTTCAGCATGATCCGTGGCTCAAAGACTTTAAGATGCTTTAGCCTAGAATCTGAAACTTAAAAATGGCTTAAAATGACTGGATCATTTTATAATATATGCAAACCAGCTCCCTTTTATTTCAAACTCAGAAGAATAAAGATAAGCCCTAACATATGTAGAATTTGGCTAGGCGCAAAATACAGAAAAAACTTCCATCCCCCAGTCACAAAAGAATTGATACTTTTAGACACCGCATGTGCCGCAAGTCCAATCATGACAGCATAAATTAAAGTCAGGTTATGAGGATTTCCCTGTATCACTACACCTGCTACAGCAGCATGCACTTCAAATAAAGAGGCTAAAAAAGTACCTAAGATTAAGCCGCTATCTCCCAGTAAAAGATTCGCGCCGTAAATCCCAGCCTGGATTAAGGTCAAACTGACCGCAATAATTACCGCTTCTTTTATACTGAACATCCGGCTATCAATTTCTTGTATTTCATTGATGGTCGTACTGTCATCCGCTTGGGGAGTTCGATAAATCAAGAATCCGGCAGCAATACATAAAATTCCGATCCCCACCAAACTCGGAATCAGCAAGAACTTGAACCATTCTACGCTCACTCCCAGAACAATCAGCAAGAGCTGTAATAAGGTGGCAATGCAGGAGATCAATCCAGCACCTGCATTTAATTTTGCACTGGCCTGCCCGGATCGGACTTGCATGCCCAAACTGGCAATTGTGGCCGTACTGGAGACAAATCCCGAGGCTAAGGCAGATAAAATGAGAGCCTTATCATTGGACAGGATTCGTTTTGCCACATGTGCCATGGACTGCACAATCAAGATTAAAATGAGTAGTTTAAGGATGATATAGGGGTTCAGTACGGCGCCCCACAAGGGCTTATTGGGCATGACCGGCAACGCAATCAATATCAAAGCCAATAAAAGTAGCCCGTCTCTTAACTCATAGCTTTGGATCGTTTTTCCGGCAAATTGATGCAGTGTCTGTTTGCCCATCAGGATGATCGTAAGTAGAACCGCCATCCCTGCAGCCAGTGGGATATTCCACACACAAATAGCGCCAATGATATAGGTCATTAAAAAAGCCAGTTCAGTGGTAGATCCAATATCCTGCTTCTGTTGAAACAGGCTATACACACAGAACAGGCTGACCGCGACGGCTCCTATCACCGCAATATAGAGATGCAAAAGGAAACATGAAGCACCCAATAAAGCTGTAATCGTAAATGATCTTAACCCTGCAAAACTCTGCTCATGGTTATTGTTTTTATGACGTTCACGCTCAAGTCCAATTAAAAGACCACAGCCTAATGCCGACAGCATGATGGTCAGTAATTCCTGAAAAGATAAACTTTGCAAAAGCATATTCAAGTGCATTCACCTTGTGTCATCCAGTGACAGTGCGTATTTTTAGTATATAAACAGTTTTTTAAAGCAGCACATCAATTTAACTGCTGTATCTTTAAATTCTAGGCTATAGATAGCTGTAAATTATTGCATTAGTCCGCCATTCATCCTTATTTATGGTTTACATAATTCCCTATTCTTAGTAGACCATTTTAATCAAAATTACAAAAGTTAATAAGCTTTTAAATCTAAAATATTTTAATCCTACATCAGCTCCAGGATTAGGCAGGTTCTGTTTCCCCGACCTGATGGTAAGCACGATTAAAATAAACCAGGGCTTGATCTTCCTGATTCTGCTGAATGGCAACAATCGGACAAATCAAAATCGTATGTGTACCGACTTCCTGGATCTGATCAATTTCACAATCAAAGCTCACCAGCGCATCTTGAAGTACAGGAGAACCCGTTTCTAATTCAGTCCATTTACCCTGTTCAAATCGTTGTTCAGAACTGAATTTTGAAGATGCGAATGCATTAGAAAGATGCGCTTGATCTGCACTGAGTACATTTACGCACAGCACTTTATTTTCAACAAAGTTGATATAAGAACGCGATGATTTATTCATACAAACCAACAATGTCGGTGGTGTATCGGTCACGCTACACACGGCAGACGCAGTAAAACCATGACGACCTGAATCGCCCATCGTGGTCACTACATTCACTGCACTTGTTAATAAAGACATTGCGTTTCTAAAGTCTGTCGCTTCAACCATCACCGTATTCCAACATTCAGCTTTTTATAAAGAGCGTTATATCACTCAAATGATGCTTTCAATCTTTAAAAGCATCATGGATTCACTTTAATTAGCGAGATAATTCCTGACGAATAATTTCAGCACCTGCACTGAGTGCATTGAGTTTGCCACGAGCAACTTGGCGACCAAGTGGTGCCATACCACAGTTGGTTGATGGATAGAGTTTGTCTGCATCCACAAACTGAAGTGCTTTACGCAACGTATTTGCCACTTCTTCAGCTGTTTCAATTTGATTACTTGCGACATCAATAGCACCCACCATGATTTTTTTACCACGAATCAACTCAATCAAATCCATCGGAACACGTGAGTTATGGCATTCGAGCGACACAATATCAATTTTTGATTTTTGCAGTTTCGGAAATGCTTCTTCGTACTGACGCCATTCTGAGCCTAAGGTCTTTTTCCAATCGGTATTGGCTTTAATACCATAACCATAGCAAATGTGTACCGCAGTTTCACACTTCAAGCCTTCAAGTGCACGCTCTAAAGTTGCCACACCCCAGTCATTCACTTCATCAAAGAACACGTTAAATGCAGGTTCATCAAATTGGATGATATCCACGCCAACGGCTTCAAGTTCACGAGCTTCCTGATTCAGGATCTTGGCAAATTCCCAAGCGAGTTTTTCGCGGCTCTTGTAGTGACCATCATATAAGGTATCAATCATGGTCATTGGACCAGGAAGCGCCCATTTAATCGGCTGATCTGTGAGTGAACGTAAGAATTTGGCATCTTCAACAAAGACAGGTTTTTGACGAGAAACTTCACCAACTACAGATGGAACGCTGGCTTCATAACGGTCACGGATTTTGACCGTTTCACGTTGATTGAAGTCAACGCCTTCTAGATGCTCAATAAATGTGGTCACAAAATGCTGACGGGTTTGTTCCCCATCGCTGACAATATCAATGCCGGCTTGCTGTTGCTCATGCAATGATAAACGCAATGCATCTTGTTTTGCATCAAGCAATTCCTGACCTTCCAATTTCCAGGGTGACCAAAGTTTTTCAGGTTCTGCCAGCCAAGACGGTTTCGGTAAGCTACCAGCAGTTGATGTTGGGAGTAGCTTTTTAGGTTGTAAAAGTGCCATGTTTAATCTTCTATCTCTATATTCGTAAAATAATAATGTTGTGTATTAAGCAGCGCGTTCTTGGTCAGCAGTAGTTTTGATTGTGAACTCTGCGGCCCATTGCTCCAGAATGTCTTTATAAGGCTGGATAAAGTGTTCTTCCGCCCACTTCCCTTGCTTCACTGCCAATTGACCACGCTCAACACGGTCATACACAATTTGAGTCAATGAATAATCTGGATACTCAAGGCTGGGTTGATACACCTGACCCGCAGCAGAATTCGCATTATAAATTTCAGGACGGTAAATCTTTTGGAAGCTTTCCATGGTGCTGATCGCACTGATCAACTCCAGATCGGTATAATCACATAATAAGTCACCTGCGAAATAAAATGCTAAAGGTGCAGCACCATTTTCAGGTTTGAAATAACGAACGGTTAAGCCCATTTTGGCGAAGTATTCATCGGTACGTGAATACTCATCATTTTTATATTCCACACCCAATACAGGATGTACATTCGCTGTACGGTAGTAAGTTTTCGAGGTTGAAACGCTCAAACAAATCACCGGCTGTTTTTTAAATTCTGCTTTAAATACTTCAGAATTGACGAGATATTGATAAAGCTTGCCGTGTAAATCACCAAAATTTTCTGGCTTGGTCGAGGCTGGATTTTTCTTGATATGTTCAGGAAGTACCACGCTAAAATCATAATCGCGGACATAAGACGAGAAACTGTTGCCAATCATGCCATCAATACGCTGATTGGTTTGATGATCAATAATCGTGATTTTTAAAGTTTCAATTGCAGGGAACTTTTTGCCATTTCCTTCAATATCCAGGTCAACTGAAATAATATCGATTTCAACTGAATAACGATCTGCTTTTGGGTTATCCCAATGTGCCAATGCATTAAAACGGTTATTGATCATTCGTAGAGTGTTACGCAAATTCTGTTCGCGACTTTCGCCACGTGCCAAATTGGCAAAGTTCGTCGTCAGACGTGTGCTATCTGCAGGTTGATAGTTTTCGTCAAAACGAATGCGCTTAAGTGGATGAAATTGAGGGGTAAATTCAAAGAATGGTTTTATAGCTTATTAGATGCAATTTAGAAGTGAATGAATGAAACTCATCTAAAGATTAGAAAATATCAGTCTATTCACTCTGTTTAATTTCATTTAAATCATTCGTTAGAAAGGCGTCTGAGGTCACCCCACTATCAATGAATAACCTCAACCCCCACGTAAATCTTAAAATTCTTCCCGCTGTAATTCATTCACCGTTTGCCCCTGCTTTGCAAACCACTGATCACGACGTTCAAACAAGCGTGGCGCCGCCTGATTCACTTGATCAATTAGAGCCTGTAAATCGGCATTGATCAAACGGCTATTTTTAACCACAGTCTGTCCCGCCACCATCGTCATCACGACATCTTGGCCTTGAACTGCATGGACTAAATTGGTATGCAAATTAAATAATTTTCTATGATCAATCAACGGTGTCATCCGCGGTGTATCCAGTTTCACCGCAATCAGGTCGGCCTGTTTGCCGACTTCCAATGAACCAATTTCATCTTGCATACCCAAGGCTTTAGCTCCTGTAATCGTAGCCATTTGACAGACTGACCAGGCATCCAGGGCGGCCGCATCCAGCGAAGAAAATTTGGCCAGCAATGATGCCGTTTTCATTTCTTCAAATAGATCCAGGTTATTGTTTTCTTTTTCTCCGTCAGTACCCAAACCCACCGCAACGCCTTGACGTAGCATTTCAACCACAGGCGCTGCACCGGAAGCCAACTTCATGTTGGAAATAGGATTGTGCGCAACCCCTACCGCATGTCGCCTTAAAATCTGAATTTCATTTGCATCTGTCCAGACGCAATGTGCCAACAAAGTTTTAGGCAGATCTAGCAAGCCCAGTTTTTGCAGACTCTCAATTGGGCGAATACCTGAACGGCGCAGGTTTTCCTGTACATCAAATTGGCTTTCATTGCTGTGGGTATGAAAACCGGTTTGATAATCCTGACAAAGTTTCTCAATGAGGCTTAATGCTGAAGCTTCAGCATAAAACAGGTGCTCTAAACCCACCCAAACCTGAATACGTCCATTCGCCTGCTGATGCCAACGGTTGATTAAAGCCTCATTACTTTTTAAGGTTTCAAAATAATTGTGATCCGGATGTTCCGCGACATAAGGTACTAGAACGGCACGAATTCCCAATGCTTGCGCAGCTTCAGCACTTCCGTCCATATAACGCCACATATCAACGATGGTGGTCGTTCCCGACAATAGTGCCTCGGCATAACATAAATAGGAGGCGATTTTCGCATCTTCGGGTGTCAACACCCGGTGCATCGGGTCAATATACTGCTGTAACCAATCCCAAACCGGTAATCCTTCAGCCGTACCACGCAATAAACCGGAATGACAATGGGTATTGATCAAGCCCGGCATCAGGATCTTTTGTGGGTAATCTTCAATGAGCACCTCTGGATAGCATTGAGTTAACTGTGCTAATGTACCCACTGCTTTTATTTGGTCGCCCTCAATCAGTATCGCGCCATTTTTAATACATTCATTCTGCGCATTCATGGTAAGGACATAGGAAGCTGTTAAAATTTTCATGATTTATACTCAAATCTATTCTATTTATGATGAATGGCTGCGGTTATGGCACGAAGGTTTTGCCTAAAGAAGATGGCAAATTCATTTTGAGTACTTTTTTATTCCGTGAAATCATGACCAGTACCACAATGGTGGCTATATAGGGCAATGCGGCAAGCAGCTCGTTCGGCACCTTGATTCCAAGCGCCTGGGCGTGAAATTGCAAAATGGTTACGCCCCCAAACAGGTAAGCGCCGAGCATTAAACGTGTTGGTTTCCACACCGCAAATACTACCAGTGCAATGGCAATCCAGCCGCGGCCTGCCACCATATTTTCAATCCACATCGGGGTATATACGGTCGATAAAAATGCTCCGCCAACCCCTGCCATCAAACCGCCAAATAGCACTGCGCCATAACGAATCGCCAACACGTGATAACCCATGGCATGCGCACTTTCCGGTGATTCTCCGACTGCTTTAAGCAATAAGCCCAAACGGGTTTTGGCCAAGACAAACCACACCAGAAAGAAGACCAAGATTGACAGATAAACCACATAGTTTTGCTGGAACAGAATCGGACCCAATACTGGAATATCCGCTAATAGTGGAATATTAAAATTAGCCAGACCCGGTAAAGCCATACTGACGTAGTTCTGTCCCAAAAATGCAGAGATACCGAGTCCAAAAATGGTTAAAGCCAAACCGCACGCGGATTGATTGGTACTTAAAGACAAGGTAAAAAAGGCAAAAATCAGGGCCATCAGCATGCCTGCCAGACCACCCATCAATAAGGCACTTAATACACTGGCATCATATTGCGCAGCAAAAGCAAAACCTGCAATTGCACCGACCAGCATCATCCCTTCTACTCCAAGATTAATCACACCTGTCCGCTGTGTGACCAATTCCCCCAGACCTGCGAAAATCAGTGGTGTTGCTGCTGCAACAGTACCTGCAAGAATTGCAGTTATTTCTAAAGCCATATCATGCTTCCTTTTGCTGTAGACAACATTGGGTTAGAGGGTGGTTGCTGTGGACTGAGGGACCGGTGGCACCATTTTTTTGCTAAACCGGTAACGGTTTTCAATTAATGCATCGGAAGCCAACAGGAAAAATAACAGCAGGCCCTGGAAAATACCGGTAACCGCGACCGGAAGCTGCAACTGCATTTGTGCCATTTCGCCGCCCAGATAAATCAGCGCCATAAAACAGCCTGACAGCACAATACCGATGGGGTTTAAACGCCCTAGATAGGCCACGATAATCGCCGCATAGCCATAACCTGGGGACAGGTTCGGATTCAGCTGACCAATAGGTCCAGCCACTTCACAGATTCCGGCAATACCTGCCATCATTCCGGAAATCACCAGACTCATCCAGATCGCTTTGGAGGAAGAAAAACCTGCATATTTGGCAGCTAAAGGTGCCTGACCGCTGACTTCCAGTTTATAGGCCGTCAGACTTTTACGCATAAAAACCCAGAACAGGAGAACTGCAAAAAAAGTGATAAAAATAGAGGCATTAATGCGTGTGCCTTCTACAATGAATGGCAGCGTCGCACTCTCACTAAAAACCACCGATTGTGGGAAGTTCATCCCTTCCGGATCACGCCAAGGACCATTGACCAGGTATAGCAACACACATACTGCGACATAATTCATCATCAGGGTGGTCAGGGTTTCTTCAGCATTAAAATGGGTTTTCAGTAAGGCAGGAATTGCACCCCAGAGTGCCCCACCAAGTGCGCCCATAACGATCATTAACGGGAGAATCCACCAGCCGATGTGATCATGAAATAAAATCGCAATACCACCGCCAAAAATCGCGCCCATGGTGAGCTGACCTTCAGCACCGATATTGAATAATTTGGCTCGAAATCCGACCGTCAGCCCCAAGGCAATCAGAATCAGAGGTCCGGCTTTGACTGCCAGTTCACTCCAACCATAAGAGGATGTCAGCGGTTCAATAAAGAAGATGTACATGGCTTGCGCGGGATTAATCCCCAACATTAAAAACAGAATACTACCGACAATCAGCATGGCTAGCAGCGCAATGAGCGGTGAAAGCCACTTCATGATTTGAGAGGGATGTTCACGCGGTTCCAGTAAATGCATGTCACTCTCCTCTCAACCTGTATATTTGTTTTTTTGTTATATTAAGCATGAGCTTGCTGCTCCTCTACTATGATCGCAGTGTCATGGCCTGGAATGCCTGACATCAAGATTCCAACATTTTCAGTATTGGTTTCATGAGTAGGTATCGCTGGAGATAGTTCACCATTGGCCAACACGCAGAGACGATCACTGATTTCAAACAGCTCTTCTAATTCTTCTGAAATCACCAAAATGGCAACACCTTGTCGAGAGAGATCAATCAGGGTTTGCCGGATAAACATGGACGCGCCCACATCAACGCCCCAGGTCGGTTGAGCCACAATCAGGAATTTCGGGTTTTGCAAAATTTCCCGGCCGACAATAAATTTTTGTAGATTTCCACCGGACAAGGAACGTGCTTCTGCCTCTGGGCCACTGGCTTTCACCCCGAATTTTTCAATACAGTGCTCGGCAAAAAGCTTACATTGTGCAAACTTGATTAATCCCCATTGCGTCAGGTTCTGCCGAAATGCGGTCAGCAAGGCATTCTGGGACAGTGTCATGTTCGGGACTGCTCCTCGGCCCAGACGTTCTTCAGGGACAAAGCCCAGGCCCAAATCACGCCGTTGTCCAGAACTGAATCGGGAAATATCGATTTGATCCAGAACCATCCGGCCATGTTTCAGGCTAATTTCACCCGACAATAAAGACAGTAATTCTGCTTGCCCATTGCCAGAAATCCCGGCAATTCCTACAATTTCACCGGCAAAAATATTTAAATTGATATTTTTCAGCGACACACCAAATGGGTCGTCGGACTGGTAATTGAGATTCTCAACCTGGAATAATATCTGTTTTTCACCTGTATATTCAGGGCGTACATAGGTCGGTAAATCACGGCCAATCATTAAGCGTGCTAAATCACTGGTACTGTTGTCTTTGGGATTAACATTTCCGGTGACACGGCCATTGCGTAAGATGGTCGCTTCATCACAGAGTTCTTTGATCTCGTGTAATTTATGACTGATATATAAAATTGAAACGCCTTGGGAGGCCAATAACCGTAAAGTTTTAAACAGTTGCCGTACCGCTTGTGGTGTCAATACTGAAGTCGGTTCATCTAAAATGATTAAAGCGGGATTTTGCAAAAGGCAGCGAATAATTTCGACACGTTGCCGCTCACCTACCGATAAAGAATGTACTTCGCGGCGTGGATCAATGGGTAAACCATATTGTTCTGAAACTTTAATAATTTTTTGGCTGAGGACTTTTAAATGAATCTTTTCATCCAGTCCCAGCAAAATATTTTCCACCACGGTCAAGGTTTCAAATAAAGAGAAATGCTGATAGACCATGCCAATCCCGAGTTTTCTTGCCATCGACGGGTTATCAATATGAACTTCTTTACCGTTCCAGAGGATTTGTCCTTGATTGGCCTTGGTTGCCCCATAAATGATTTTCATCAGGGTACTTTTGCCAGCACCATTTTCACCCAAAATGGCATGAATTTGCCCAGGTTGAACGGTTAAATGTATCTGGTCATTCGCTTTCAATGAATTGTAACTTTTACAGATATTGATGAGCTGTAAACGCGGTACACCTGAAGAAGAACGTGCGTTCAACTCTTGCGCATGAGCAGATCTATCGTGTTGAGAGGTCATCATCAGTGCCCTATTCAATGCTGTGACAGTGCGGCATCCATCTGAAGCGTGCAGGCATTCAGATGGATGCGGGAAAGTACATCAAAGTATTTAAAGTTTTTTGAATTGCAAAATGACAAAGCTTTATTTCGGTAATGAACCCTCTACGCCCTTCACGTAGTAATTCATTTTGCTTAGTGCCGCATCATCTAGGCGCTTGCCCTTTGCCAAGACCAATGTGCCATCCTGTTTATGAATCGGGCCGGTAAATGGATGCAATGTGCCTTTTAAAATACCGTCACGTACGCTGAGTGCTTTTGCTTTAGAGGCTGCCGACACGGAAGGACCAAAGCTTTCAATATCGACTGCTTTTTGTTTCACGCCGTACCACCTTGCACTTGGTTTCCAGGTTTTATTGCTGACTTGCATCATTACCGGGGTGTAAATTTTTTCCCAATGTAAAACCGATGCGGCAAGATGCGCTTTAGGGCCAAATTTGCTCATGTCAGAGTCCCAGCCAAAAGCAAAGACACCTTTTTGTTCAGCCGCCTGTACCACTGCCGGAGAATCGGTATTTTGCATCAGCACATCTGCACCTTGAGCAATCAATGCCAAGGCTGCATCACGTTCTTTGCCCGGGTTAAACCATGAATTCACCCAAATGACTTTGGTTTTAATTTTTGGATTTACACTTTGTGCACCGAGGGTATAGGCATTGATATTACGGATAACTTCAGGAATCGGAAAAGACGCGACTACGCCCAATACATTATTTTTGGTTTTTTGCCCTGCGACCACACCCAGCATATAAGCGCCTTCATAGGTACGGACATCGTAGACCCCTAAATTTTTGCCCTGCTTATAACCGGTTGCATGCATAAATACTGTATTTGGAAATTGCTTGGATACTTTTTCCATCGCATTCATATAACCGAACGAGGTTGCAAAAATGACTTTATTGCCTTGTTGTGCCAGGTTACGGATCACACGTTCGGCATCTGCTGTTTCAGGGACATTTTCGATATAAGAGGTTTTATATTTTCCTGCGAGGGTTTTTTCAGCCTTAATCCGGCCCTGATCGTGAGAATAGGTCCAGCCATGGTCACTGGTTGGGCCAATATAAACAAATGCGGCTTTATCTTGGGCCTGAACATTGGCGACAGCGGCCATGCTCATCATACCGCTTGCCATTAACACCCCTACCAATTTTTTCAATCCGGTTTTCAAGCTATTTTTTTCTTTCATTCTATTCTGCTCTTGGTTGTTCTGTGTCATACAACACATGCTTTAAAATGACTTCACTCAAATGTGCTCAGTCTGTTCAATATATAATTAGCAATAAGCATTCCAGTTTTTATTAAAAATAATAGAAATAGGGTTTTAAAATAAAATGTTTTTTGTTTTTATAATTTAATTAAGGCGTAATGATGTTAAATTTATAAAAGCTTATTTTGTGATTGATAGGGAATTTAATTTATAAAATGGATTTATTTTTTATTTTTGCTTATAAGTGGTGCGATAAAATAAAATGCCTTAAATTTGCGCATTCCTTTTTTAATCCAAGCTTCATATTTTTCATGAGCAAAGATAAATTAAAATGATAGAACCATGTATTGAGCTTCATTGAGGGATTGGAATTTTTTTTATATAAGTTACTAATATTAGACCTCTTTCATAAATCATTTTTTACTCAGCTCCAAGTTATAAATTCCAGCAATTAGATTGAATCTCAAACCGAGTCTTTTAG
>NZ_JAMXXL010000025.1:0-56251 GCF_024129685.1 Acinetobacter lwoffii
AATTATCAAAGTTCTGTTGCTTTAGCCTGTATATTTTTATGGCTACCTTTATAGGGTTAATTATGAACAGTAAATGTCAACAGACCCTAGTTATTTGTAGTCATAAATTTAGTCCCCACTTGTTTTTAAGTGGGGACTAAATTAAGGCTTATAGGATGAATTCATAAGGTGTGTTCAGCGAACACTTACGTTTTGAATAGATTTAAGGAATTAGGCAGACCTCATACCCAAGTTGTCACTTGAATTTGGATAACTTAGGGAAGATCTATCTCTAAAGCCTTTATGCAACAGAGTCGTTTTTATCCTAGGGTCCTTACCACTTGTATTCTTTACAAACATATATCTAAAAAAGTGTAGCAAGTTGCTACACTTTTCGCTAGATCAGCTTTTTACCAAAAATATCATTCAGTCTTTCACGAATACTTTGAACGAATTCCGGATTATTTTTAAGTTTATGCTTCATATTTCGTTTAAAGTCATTCAGCCCCATACCAATTTCAGCAAATTCCATTTGGAATAAAGTGTCATTAATGACAATATTTGCTTGAGAGTCAGTGAGGCATCCTACTTTTTTAAACCACTTCTTGAACTGCTGATAATTTTCATCATTATTAAAAATATACCAAGAACGTACATTCGTATCGAATTTAGCCCCTAATTCTTTTACGGATGCATTGTCTTCAAATGGAACATCAAGATAGATTTTTTCAATCACTGCAATTTCATCCAGTGCCTTATCAGCAATCCGATGATGCAGTTTAAAATTCACACCTACAATTGGACGGCCTTTCTTAACGGTTTCATACTCTAATTGTAGATCTGTATTTTCGTTAATTTCTGCCACTATTTTGTCTAATACATAGCGTCTAAAATCTACCCAGCGATCATATTTGGTTTCATTAATATCAATCAGTGCTTTCAAGTTTTCTAAAAGCAATGGCACTTCATAACTCTTTTGATTGGCGTACTTAAATTCGTTTTTAATGAAATAAGTATAAAGACTCATACTGGCAACAGAATCTAGGGCAAAAAGATGTTTTAGCTGATAGGTAGTAAAATTACCCCCAGCCAATTGAGTGAAATACGGCAACACCTCACTAGTAAAACGAATCTGAATCGCATTTTTAGAGTCATCTTCCCATCTTAACTCACGGATAATGGGAACGACAGAATGTACTTTTTTAGTCTTTCTCTTACCATTATCAGCAGGCTCCTCAATAATAAAATGAGCTACCCGGGATGAAAGCTCTTTATAGATCCGATCTATTGCAACATTAATTGAATTACGTTTATTTAATCCTAGTAAATCTGCCAAATCATCCTTATACAAATAAATATAAGTTTGTTCGGTAATTTCACCATCTACCCTATTTTTCTCACTATAATTCGCAACCGCCATTGCATATAGAAGTGCCTTATATTCATTGGATGACAACTCGATTGGGCGAATTAAGCGGTTACTGGTACTGACAACGCCATTATGGCGAATGTTGCCTATACAGTAGGGAATATAATTCGTTTCTTCTTGCAATGGTTCAGATTCTGTCATAACCGTGATATTTATAATTTGACTTAGTTTTTATATACAAAAGTGGAAAAACTTTCAAGACTTTCACCACAAGATTCTAAAAGTGGAAGGTCCGTCATCAAAAAAAAGCGTTATTATCCGATTTTTTGCCTTTAAAGTGGAATTAAATACAGTATTTCCACCCTACAGTGACAGACCTTCCACCTTTAGCCCCCGAAATTACAGTTTAGAATGACTATTTTTACTTTTTTCACCCACATTCAGATAGGTTAAGTTAAATAGAAACCCTGATGTGACAAGGCTTCCACCTTTCAGTTAGATTCGAAAGGTATAACTGCACATATAATCATCAGGAAATATCCAATAAAAACAGATTATCCACAGGTTAAGAACATACAGTGACAACCCTTCCACCTTTAAGGCTTAGTTACGAGACTTTATTAACATATTAAATAATTGTTTTTTAAATTATTTTTAAATAAAAATAGCGGTTTAAAAAATAGCAGTGACAAACCTTCCACCCTAGTGACAGACCTTCCACTTTAGAGTGACAAACCTTCCACTTTAGAGTGACAAACCTTCCACTTTAGAGTGACAGACCTTCCACTTTAGAGTGACAGACCTTCCACTTTATGGTGACAAACCTTCCACTTTTAAAACTCTAAGCATTTGTTTTATATAATAAAAATGTACTCTTAATTATTAATTAGCTAAATAACTAATTATTCTAATTATTAATTAAGCTAGCTTAGTTAAAGATTTATTTTTAAGCTGTTTTACATCTGAACAAATAGGATTTATAAATTTTAAAACTATAGTAAGATGAGTGAAAGTTATTTATATTACTAAACATTCAAATACGGAAGCATCTGACACGCATGTCTGCAAAAATTATTACTGTTGCTAACCATAAAGGCGGATGTGGCAAAACAACGACTGTTGTGCACCTAGCCTCAGAACTTGCCAATCTGGGCAACAAGGTTTTAGTCATTGATTTAGATCCTCAAGCAAACGCAAGTTTACACATTGGGATCCAACATCCAAGCGAAATTGTTGTGACTACAGCAGAATTACTAGTGGGCGATATTTCGTTGTTGGCAGATGCATTACAAGAAGAAACGAACTTTGAAAAAGTATCATTAATTTATGGTTCCTTGAATTTAGGAAAAACTGAAGACCAACTAAAAGAAGAAGCTCCCCGTCCTTCTGAAGAGTTAAATATCAAGTTAGAACTGTTAAAAGATCTTTATGATTTTATATTGATCGACTGTCCACCTAGTCTTAAATTATTAACCAGCAATGCCCTGGCATCTTCAACACATGTCATTATCCCTATCGAATCCGGATCACAATATGGATTGTATGGGGTAACAGATCTTTTAAATCATCTTGAAAAGATCAAACGTATTAATCCAGATTTAGAGCTTTTAGGCGCTTTACTAATTAAGCATGATGAACGTCAGAATGTCTGTAAGCTGATTCGGAATGAAGCCTTGAAACAGGTAGGAAAACTTTTAGAGACTACCATTCCTCAAAGTACTAAAGTTAATCAAGCAGCGATTCTGCAACAATCACTTTTGAACGTAGAAAAAAATTCAAAAGTACGTAAGGCTTTTGAAAGCCTTGCCAATGAAATTGTAGCTAAAGTTTAAACCTGAGAGTATTATGGCAAGCACCAAAGAGCTTTTAGCTCAGAAACTGAAACAGAATACAGAAAAACATCAGCAAGCACAGAAAGACAATATTAGAGAGCTGAAAGAGTTTAGACGTAATGTTCCTATTGAGGATATCAGCCGTAGTCCAAACCAGCCGCGTAAATTATTTGAAGAGTCACAATTAAAAGAACTGGCGGATTCCATTGACGAAGTCGGTCTTTTGCAGCCCATTACAGTGCGTAAACTTGATAATCTGAAATATGAACTCATTGCAGGCGAGCGGCGCTTACGGGCGCACCATTTACTCGGCAAGTCTGTGATTGAAGCCATTATCATTGATGCGAATAATGTAGAAGCATCTTTGTTAACCTTAGCAGAGAATTTAAAGCGTCAGGACCTGACAGATTATGAAATTTTTATTGGCCTGAACTCACTTGATGAGAAGTTAAAGAAAAACAAGCAACGTTTAGCCAATTCACTGGGTTTAAATCGCGAAGATATGTACAAGTATTTAGCGTACGAAAAACTGCCTCAAGTAATTTTAAATGACCTTGATGTGGAACCAGGCCTACTAGGTCGTACTGCTGCAACTGCATTCAAAAAATTTCTGTCGGATCATATAGAGCAACTTTCTGAGGCCGAAAAGGCTTTGCTAGGGGCTTGGGAAAAAGTAAAAGACAAAAAACTAGAGCAAAGTAAAGTTACTGCCTATGCTGAAAAAATATTGAGTCAGGATCCAGGAAAACTGACCACAACATCTGTGGTTAGAAAAATTGAATATGCAGGTAAGATTGCGGGGAATATCAAACTCAATCAAAAACAGCTTAAGGTTTCTCTGAATATCTCGGAAATTGACGAAGCTAGTCTCTTACAACTAGAAGATTTTTTAAAACAGCTTATTCAGAAAAGTGAAAAAGTGTAGCAATTTGCTACACTTTTTTTTGACAATCTCAAACTAGGGCGTGTCATCAATTAAGCCAGATAGATCGCTGATAAGAAGTTTTGAGCCAATTTATCATAGCGTGTGGCAATAGCACGATATTGTTTGAGCTTGGCAAAAAATTTCTCGATCAGATGTCTTGCCTTGTAGATATGTCAATCATAATCACGCTGATCAATAGAATTACTTTTCGCTGGCATCACAACTTGACCCTTCGCCTCTAAAATTAGATCAATGACCCGATCCCTGGAGTTGTAGGCTTTATCCATAAGCCAGGTCTGGCTCAACGATAAGTCCAGCAACACATCTGAACCGTTTAAGTCATGAACCTGCCCATCCGTGAGATAAAATCCTGTCGGGTTGCCTAAAGCATCAGTACGGGCATGAATTTTGGTGCTTAAGCCCCCTTTACTGCGCCTATTCGCCTGATTTCCCCCCAGCGCTGTGTTGGTAAGCACGTACAATGGGGTGCAGTCTAACATGACATATTCATTGTCACGGTCATGTGACAGCACTTCAAAGACTCTCTGCCACACACCTGTTTTAGCCCAAAGACTAAAACGAGTATGCACTACTCTAAAATCACCGAAGCGTTCGGGTAAGTCTCGCCACGGGATACCTGAACGATAGCGCTTCAACAAATAGTCGGTTATCTTTGGCCGTTACTCCAACAGTACCCATTCGTCCAGGTAACAGATCTTTAACCTGTTCCCACCAATCATCTATTAATGCATAGCGTTTATTCATGAAGAAATTATGAGGACCGGTAGGATTTTCTCAAGCTAATTGATGACACCCTAATTCAAAATAAAAAAAGGTTTTTAAATATTATTTCTATAAGTCAATGTGACATTGACTTATACCAGGTTTTAATTGACTCAGCTTAGATAGTGTATGGGGGCCTAAAAAATTAATTAATTTATGTCTATAGAAAAAATAGAAATAAATGTTCATATATCAATGATATATGGTTGTTTTTTATAATAAATAGCCTAAGCAATTATTAGTAAATATATGTTTTTTGGATATGGTATAATTAGCTAAAAATCCAGACATCAGTGGTAAATTAAAATAAATCTTAAAATATGCCAGCCTTAAACCACAGCTTTAATTTTTGCCTACAGACAGCAGCCCAAGACGTTACCTAGTGTCACGTTACGGAACCACACTCAGTGAGCTTGCCGAATTCAACAGATCTAGAGATCTTAGTATATTGCCCTATAAATCCCATTTTCTTAAAGATTACCTTTAGATAGTCAAAGGCATTCAAGTGTACAGATAGGGACTGTGCCAGGAAACGTGCTAGTATGGAGGTGGGCAATAACTGCTTAGAATCAAGGTACGTGATTTTCTCAGTCGACTATTACGAATAGCCGCTATTTGGTAGATGCCTTTTAGTTAGATTGAACCGTCACCACTCTCCTAGACAAATTTAGTCTATTCTTTTTGCATAAATGATAACATTATGAATGGACAACGATATTCTCTCAGAATCACGTATTAATCATGCTGCTAAACATTCTCATTAAAACAAGGGAATGCATTTTTTTACTGATCGTACCTTGTTTTTAATTTTCCTCTGTTCTTTAATTTAGTACTATCTTTATCATTTATGAGCACTCACTGGATTCACTGAATGAAGTATATGGAAATCAGAGATTTGATTGAGGCTGAATTGAAAAATTATAGTTCTAATCAAATGATTCCATCCGAACGGTACTTGGCATTAAAGTTTGACTGTTCAAGGGAAACAGTGCGTAAGGCCTATGAACAGCTTCGTGCCGAAGATAAAATTTTCAAACGGCAAAATCTCGGCTGGTTCGTGAGTAATAAAAAAATTCAATATTCTCCAAACTCAATTGAAAATTTTCGTTCTTATATGAAGGCACAGGGTTTTAATGTCAGAACTGAACTAATCTCGACCAGACAGTTGGAGCGATTGGATCACAGTAATCTTTTTAGTGAAGAAAATCGTAAATTGGGCTTTATTGAAATTATTCGTTTACGTTATGCTGATGATGTACCTGTACTTCTAGAATATAATTATTTACCTGTTGCGCTGTTTCCAAATGTGCTGAATTATAATGTGATTACTTCGGTCCAAGATGTCATTAAAAATCACTTTCATTATAATTACACGAGTAGTCAGTTAAAAATTAAAAATACCGGTGTGTCTCATTTTGAGAGCCAGCACTTAGGTATTCCTTTAAGTCAAACCGCCACTTATATTGAACGTATTTCAAAATCAGATGATCTAGTGATTGAATATGACATCGAAATCTGGTCACAGGACAAAATTGAAATGACCTTAGATATTCAAGCATAAGCTTATATTTATATCCTGCCCATTCAAATCCTAAGAAGTTAAATGGTTTTAGGATTTTTTTTATTTTCTTAGATTAGCATTAGAACGCCTTCATAAATCATTCTTACTCAGTTGCAAATTATAAATTCCAGCAACTAGATTGAATCTCAAAAGGGGGGCTTTTAGCTCTATTGCGATAACGTTCTGAAAGCATTTTGAAAGTTTTTAGACTGCCAATCCATACTTAATTTCTATTCTTCTTTATTGATTTCCTGATTATAGATTTTTAGTTCAGGATCCAGTTTACAGCGGCTTTTGGCCTCTAATGGCAACAGGGTATTGGGAAGCGCGTTTGATTGAGGTTAAGCAGGCAGGGAAAATTAGACGTTATATCACTTTATTAATGGACCCAAAGACATATCCACTGATAGGCTTGGCGAAGCTTTATGCTCAGCGCTGGGAAATAAAAATGTGTTACCGAGAAATCAAAAGTGATTTACAGGAGGGCAAGCATTTGAGGAGCAAGCAACCTGATTTAGTTTATCAAGAATTATGGGGGGTATTGCCTATAATATTCTAAGAAGACAATGAAACATATGGCTCAACGTGCAAAAGTCAGTCCTTTGAGAACCAGCTTTCATATTGCATCTATTGGCATTCTGAATATATTAAGATTCGACTCTTTAGACTCCGCAGGTAATTTACCTAAACATTTAGAAAGTTTACTGGAAAAATCTAAGAGATATGTTTTGCCTGAGAGGGAGTGAGGAGTTGCCCACGAGTTATGAAAGGGACACCACAGAAATACCCAAGAAAATGCCAGTCAATTTCTTAACTGACCGGCATTCCTTTAATTAAGGGCTTTCAGATGATTCAGATTTTTTGTCTTTCTCATTTCCATAATCTAAAGCAACCTGTTGTGCTTCGGCGGCGGCAGTTGCTTCTATTGGAATGGATTCATCTGCAATAGCTACTGTTCCAGTAAATCCAAATAAGCTCAGGATTAGAATCTTTGAATACTTTTCCATCTGAATTTCCTCTATGTTTCTAAAACTTAATTTCAGTGTAGAGGCTAAGTTTAAATTCCGATGTATGAGCTATGTCTGCGTATGTAAGATATTCAGGATCCAAGTTATAGAACCTTGGGTTTAGGTAAGAATACTTATCGGATGAGTTTTTTTTGTAGCGTTAATTGGCCAAATACAGACCGATTTTCTTAAAAATCTTTTATAGCGAAGATAATTTAATGGCAAATTATAAAAAGAGCATAGCAAATGGTCAACTGCGGTAATCCCCCCTACAATAAAATCCAAGAAGAAATAAACAATATGGAACCAGGTACGATGAAATGGATCAGCAATAATATTGAGTTAAATGACATGCAGGGTGTCCATACTTTCTTATTAAGTTTAGAAGAAGAAGGTGGTGTTGATATGATCGCAGTAGGTCATGAGTCTTATATAGGACATCGCCCAGTACATAAGGTTAAGTTTGAAAAGAATTAGCACCTCCTCTGAGAGATTTTTCTTTACCAGCCCTATCTTTGTAACATCCAGTAATTTTTTTGTAACCTTATTGTTATTTATTGTTCACTTTGTTTATTATATAAAAGATGAAAGGTGGAGAATTTAAGATGCTCACTAAGGTCGAAGCCATTGTGATTTCACTAATGGTAATTGCATTAATACTCATTATTTATGAAATGGGACAAGGACTTAATTGGACTTTATAAATGCTTTCTCAGCTTAAAAAAAGTTCTCAATTGATGGCATTAATTTATTTATCAGAAGTTTCAGAATTTTGATCTTATGCTTGGCTGACTAAAGATGAATAATATCTATATTGGTGATATTGTTTACCTAGTTTACGGTAGTCATCCAATGATGGTTGAAAAATTGCACGATAATTTAGCTACTTGTATATGGTTCAGTGATAAAAAACATTTTTTCCGTAAGAATTTTCCCTTAAATATCTTAATAAAAAAACGTAATTCAACAAAATATACCTGTATAGATTAAGCTTGAAAATTATCTTAAAGCTTCAATAGAACTGAATCAAAGCACCTTAGGCGGGCGAATTCAAACATGAGGTGCGATAGTTTCAAAAGCCTTATGATAATCAATAAGCTGAGAAAATTTCTCTAATAGTGTAAGCCAATCTAACGCTTTTCTAGGACGAGTATTCAATGGCATGGCAACTTGATTTAAATAATGCTGATCTGCCTGATTTAAATCAATCCCTTTAGGTAAATATTGCCTAATTAAACCATTCATATTTTCGCATGTGCCTTTTTGCCATGGTGAATGTGGGTCACAGAAATATACATCTATGCCTAAATTTTACCATCTCACGTCCACGGTCATAGGTCAACGTTTCACGCAGTTCTCAGGTAAATATTTCAGAGCTTTAGTTAAAGCCTTGCGCACTGATTCTGCCTTTGCATCAGATAATGTTGCCAAGATACAGAGCTGTGTATTTCGTTCAATAAGTGTTGCTATCGAACTTTTATTGTCTTTACCTTTAATTAAATCGGCTTCCCAATGACCCGGTATCTTTCTTGAACTTCGGCTGGGCGCTCATGAATAGTTTTAATATCCTGTAATATAGAATCTTTTTTAGGTTCACCGTTAGCTTTTCGCTTTTTATTTTCATGATGCAGACAGGATAATAAGTCTTTTTTCAACTCACCCTTTGGTAATGCTCGTATCGTTGAATAAATCGTTGTATGGCTTACATTCATTGTTTGATCCAAATCAGGAATTGTCTTTAAACGCTTCGATATTTGCTGAGGAGACCATAAACAACGGATCGCTTCAACAATAAATCTCCAGAGGATTGAATCGATTTTGAGCTTTCTGTGACTACGTCTACGTCTAGCGAAGGTGTTATCAGAAGCATATCGAGCTTGATAAACGTCATTGATACTATTTCTTTTAAGCTCACCATAGATCGTACTTGGATGTCTTTTAATGAGTTCGGCAAATTTTCTTGGTGAAAAGCCTTCTTTTCTTGACTCAAGCATTAATGCAGTACGATCTTCAAAGTTAAGATGATGGTATGACAATTTTATATACTCCATACCCTTTAAATTAATTAGGTGGTTTATGTCGCACTTCAAGTTTTACTCTGCCTTGCCTCTAATATTATTGAGAAACTGATTGATCAAAGTATTTCAAATTAAGAAATAAATAATTTTATATTTAGCTCTGATGGGATAACCATCAGGGTATTTTTTTGTCATTAAAATCTAATTTGAGACATCATTATGAATGATTTTTTTTTAGAAACGAATCGAAGCATCAAAATCAATGACATTGAAGTTCGTCAGATACAGATGAAAGACTTCGATACCTGGGCAATCCATACTGAGCCGTTAAAGAACTTCATTAAAGACCAAAATCATTCAAGTGTACAGGTCATTCGACCATGGCATGTGTTACTGATCTGAACAATGAATCACTGGTGGAATTTGCTGCTGATAAACAGGGATTTAAAGAGCTACGTAGTGAAGTCATGAAAATGAATTACGGTACATTTCAAAACTACGTTATCGCTTGAACTGAGGATAAGAAAGCTTGTTTGAATCGATATATTTCATCCGCAGATTATGCGCGAATGCTAAGAAATCTGGAGTTCGAATATTAACCAAAAAGAAGATCATTTTTTGATTTATGCGAGAGATCTATTTTATTTTTATATTTATAAGGCTAAACTTGCCTCCAATTTAATACTGGTATGTACCACTTAATTTTAGGGCGTGTCTTCAATATTAAATGTATTTAAAAATACTGTTTGCATGTTCGCCTAAACAATGATTTTCCATTATTACATAATGATCTGGCTCAGGAATATTGATAATGACCACAATGACTGATGATTTAGGTCATGGTATGGGCAATGCCTGGGAACATAAAGACTGGGCACATATTTCTGATCCAGAATTACAAAGCCTGCAGCAGCATTATTCCTGTTTACAAGGTCATATTCAGATTTTGTGGTGTAGTCCCCGGCCATTTTCATCTGCGGCGCTGGTCAAGGTGGAGCAGGATTTTGTGAGCAGGGATGAAGCAGTCGCGCATCAGTATTTGATCAAGCGCAGTCATTGTTCATTTCGTCGTGCCCACGATATTTTACAGGAGCATGCCGTTCTTCAGCATTTAGCCAGCAAAGAAATTCCTGTTGCAGCATTGATTAGGTCAAATCAAGATCTGACTGCTTTAGAGCTGGGTGACTGGACGTATGAAGTCTATGCAAAAGCAGCCGGTTTAGATCTGTATGCAGATCAGCAATCCTGGAAACCTTTTTTCTATGCTGAACATGCCGCCAAGGCAGGGGCTTTACTGGCCAGACTACATCTGGCGATGCAGGATTTTCCCGAACAGCAGGGCAGATCAGCATCTTATTTGGTTTCCAATCAGCAGCTTTTAGACTGTGAAAATATCATTACAGCCATTCAACAGCGCATTGCAAACAGTTCAGAATTAAGCCGTTATTTTGCCGATAAAAATTTAGATCCTTACTTTTTAGATCGAATCTTACAGGTTCACCAGCGTATTCAGCCTGTATTGCAACAGGCAAGCAAAATTTGGACCCATAACGATTTACACGCTTCTAATCTGTTTTGGTCAGCGCCGGATGCCAAAGCTGAAATTACTGCCGTAATTGATTTTGGTTTATCTGACCGAAACTCTGCACTTTATGATCTGGCTGTGACGATTGAACGTAATTTCATTGATTGGTTGGAATTAGAGCAGAACTCACATATTCAGATTGATGAGGCCGGTTTAACTGCCTTTCTACATGCTTATTTTTCCAAAGTACATCCACAAGAAGATTTTAGTATTTTGCCAGAACTGCTGAAAATCGTGCATCTGGATTTCGCTTTTTCAGAGCTGGAGTATTTTGTGGGTATTACCCACAACCTCAACCATGCAGATGCGGCTTATTACGACTGGATTATCGGTCATGTGGACTGGTTCTTTGGCGAACAAGGCCAACAATTTACCCAGACTTTAACTCGGCTCATTCAACATGAATTGCAAGCTTCTCAATGCTCTCTCTAAACCCAGCATCATCACCCACTTCACATACATAAGGTTTCGTATGAACACTCGTCAATTCAAACAGAATGTATTAACCCGATCTTTAAAAATGATCATTCTGTCACCGCTGTGTTTAGCCCCGCTGACTTATGCTGAAGACGATGTGCAACAGCTTGACACGATTGTTATCACAGCCGATCAAAGTATCCCTTACACGAGTACCAAAGTGAATATTGAAGGTTTTGGTACGGAGAATTTGCAAAAAATACCTGCATCAGTTTCTATCTTGACTGCCGATCTCATCGCTGAACAACATGGCCGTGTGCTGAGCGATGTTGTAAAAAATGATGCAGCCATCGGTGATGGCTATGCTGCAATTGGCTATTATCCAAACTTTGTCTCGCGTGGCTTTGCACTTGATTTGGCATCAAGCTACCTGATTAATAGCAATGTGATTCGTGGTGAACAAAACGTTGCACTTGAAAATAAAGAGCGTGTGGAAATTTTAAAAGGCATTTCCGCGATTCAAAGTGGGATGTCAACCCCGGGTGGGGTGGTTAATTATGTCACCAAGCGACCGAAAGATATTCAGGCACTGACATTCTCGGCTGATCAACACGGCCAGTTTTCAGTGGCAACTGATCTCGGTGGTTTTTGGGGTGATGAGCAACAATTCGGATATCGCATCAATCTGGTGAATGAACAGATGGATTCTTATGTCGATCATGTGGAGGGTGAACGCTATTTAGCGGCATTGGCATTGGATTGGAAGATGTCAGCGCAATCCAAAGTAGAACTTGATCTTGAAGCACAGCGTTCCGAACAAAAATCAGTGCCAGGTTATCAATTACTGGATGGCAAAGTCCCAGAAAATGTGAAATGGGATCGATTGCTTGGTTACCAGACTTGGGGTAAACCGGTCACGATCGATAGTCTGAATACTGGTTTAAAATATAGTTATGCCTTGAATGATGACTGGAACTTGGGACTTGTTGCAGCGCACAGTAAATCCAAGGTTGATGATTATTCAACATTTGCTTGGGGATGCTATGCCACGGTATGTGAATATAATGGCTTAGGCAACACCTTTGACGCTAATGGCAATTATGATATTTATGATTATCGCAACCCAGATGACACCTTTAAGACCAATCAATTTAAAGTCAAATTGGATGGGGTGATTGATACCAACTGGGCACAACATTATCTAAATTTTGATATTACGCAAACCAATAAATCTCGTGATCGATATCCTGGATTAAATAGAAACATATATACACATTTATACGAGAACCCAGAGGACATAGATATTGCAGGTAATATTTATGAGGATCCACTACAAGTAGAACAACAATTAGGTGATGTCGGTCCCTATTTTAAAGCTTTAGATAGTGAACAGACTGCTTTTACGGTTTTAGATCGTATTGAGTGGAATGAGAAATGGTCTACTTTGATTGGTGGAAAATGGATCGAGCTTGATGAACAAGCACATGCTTATGATGCAGAGGGTAAGCAGGTAATAAAAGTTCGTGATACGGATTTAGGCAAATTTTTACCACAGTTTGCAGTGAGTTATAGCCCGGTAGAGTCAACAACTCTGTATGCCTCTTATGCCAAAGGTTTGTCAGATGGAAAGACAGCGCCTTGGTTTGCAGAGAATGCTGCTGAAACTCTAGCGCCGATCTATTCAGAGCAATATGAAATTGGCCTAAAACAACAGATCAAGCAGTTTTTATTGACTGCCTCGCTATTTGATTTACACCAAGACAACCAATATAGCAAGCCGATTTCAGGACTTCGCTATTTTGTTGCGGAAGGCGAACAACATAGTCAGGGTCTGGAGCTCGGACTGAATGGTGCATTAACCGATCATCTGGCCTTAACTTCATCTTTAGCCTTGACTAAAGCCCGTTTAGAAAATGTAGAAGCGGTTGAATATGGCAATCATCAGGCGCAAAACGTGCCAAAAGTTCGTTTCGCAACACATCTTCGCTATAACGTACCGAGCATTGCAGGTTTCACTGTTCTGGCAGGTGGTCAATACAGTTCCAGCAAATATGCTAACAAAGAGGGTGCTGCGAAAGTCGCAGGTTATAGTGTGGTTGATTTAGGCGCTGCTTATCAATTTAAGCTAAATACGACCGATGCATTGCTACGCTTGAATATTAATAATCTGTTCAACAAGAAATACTGGCGTGATGCAGGTGAATTTTTGGGTGACGATTATTTATTCTTGGGTTCGCCGCGTACAGCAACCTTGTCATTCAATCTGAACTTCTAAATTGGCTGCTTAATCAGGTTATATTGCTATGGAAAATATAGAAATTGCAGCGTTCATTTTAAATGTTTTAGGTGTCTGGTTGACGTCTAAACAATATAAAGCCTGCTGGGTAGTGAATATTGTCGCTGTATTTCTGTATATCATTATTTTTTATCGTGTCAATTTATTTGCAGACGCAGCATTACAAGCCGTATTTATCTTGATGCAACTCTATGGCTGGTATAGCTGGTCGAAGAAAGATCAAGACCAGGATCTGACTGTACAGATTGGCTATTTGAATAAAAAAATCTGGGTATATAGCCTGATTGTGGGTATTGTCGCCGGTCTGGTGATTGGCGCCTTATTTGCTCATTTCACCACAGCATCACTCCCTTGGTTGGATTCCATGTTGGCTTCTTTTAGCTTGGTGGCAAGTTATTGGGCGGCAAAAAAATATATTGAAAGCTGGGGATTATGGTGTGTGTTAGATGTGATTTATGTCGGCATGTATAGCTATAAGTCATTGTATTTAACCGCCGTGCTTTATTTTATTTTTATTCTTCTGGCACTCAATGGCTGGAGAATGTGGCGAAATCTTTATAGAGTGAAATTATCTTGAAATGACACTATTGCAAATAGAAATTTGAGGTGATGCTCTTTCCTTTAAAAAAAGTATTTATAGACTAAAAACTTTATTTGAATTGGCCGCAGCTTGAAGATGTTGCTGATATTTTGTGAAAGCTAGCTACCATACATTCAAAGCGAACCGAAGTTCGCTTTGAATGTATTTCACTTCTTAAAAGAACCCGGCTGGTTTGGTCGAATAGCTGACTAGCAAGTTTTTAGTCTGCTGATAATGATCCAGCATCATTCTATGATTCTCACGCCCAATCCCTGATTTTTTATAACCACCGAAAGCCGCATGGGCAGGGTAGATGTGATAACAGTTAGTCCAGACCCGACCTGCCTGAATAGCACGGCCTGCACGGTAAGAGGTATGCGCTGAGCGTGACCAGACACCGGCACCGAGTCCATAAATCGTATCATTGGCGATCTTGATCGCATCATCAAAGTCTTTAAAGGTGGTCACAGCCAATACAGGCCCGAAGATTTCATCCTGGAAGGTCTTCATGTCATTGGTGCCTTTAAAGATAGTCGGCTCAATATAGAAACCTTGACCCACTTCCTGACGTGCTTCACCACCAGTCAGGATCTGTGCGCCTTCTTCACGACCAGTGGCAATACAGCCCAGAATCTTGTCCTGCTGTTCCTGTGAGGCTTGCGCGCCAATCATGGTGTCAGTATCCAGCGGATGCCCGGTTTTAATCCGTTGCACCCGCTCTACTGCACGCGCCAGAAATTCGTCAGCAATACTTTCCTGGATCAGCGCACGCGATGGACAGGTGCAGATTTCACCCTGGTTCAGGGCAAACATGGCAAAACCTTCCAGCGCTTTGTCCAGATAATCGTCTTCCTGATCCATAATGTCGGCAAAGAACAAGTTTGGTGATTTACCGCCAAGTTCCAGAGTCACCGGAATAATATTTTCAGTCGCATATTGCATGATCATCTGACCCACTGCGGTGGAACCGGTAAAGGCAATCTTGGAAATACGGGGATTGGTCGCCAGTGGACGGCCGACTTCGACCCCGTAGCCATTGACGATGTTCAACACGCCCGGTGGCAAAATATCCTGAATCAGTTCAGCCAGCACCAGAATGCTGACCGGAGTCTGTTCTGCAGGTTTCAACACAATGCAGTTGCCCGCAGCCAGGGCAGGTGCCAGTTTCCAGACAGCCATCAGAATCGGAAAGTTCCACGGGATAATCTGACCCACGACGCCCAACGGCTCATGAAAATGATAAGCAATCGTATCTTCATCAATTTCGGAAATGCCGCCTTCCTGCGCACGAATACAGCCGGCAAAATAACGGAAATGGTCAATAGCCAGCGGAATATCGGCAGCCAGCGTTTCACGGATCGGTTTGCCATTGTCCCAGGTTTCTGCCACAGCCAACATTTCCAGATTTTGTTCCAGACGGTCGGCAATTTTCAACAGAATATTGGAGCGGGTGGTCGGCGATGCTCTGTTCCATTGTTCTTTGGCTTTGTGCGCTGCATCCAGGGCCAATTCAATGTCTTCTACAGAAGAACGCGGAACCTTGGTAAAGACTTTGCCATCTACCGGAGAGATGTTGTCAAAGTATTCACCTTTGACCGGAGCGACCCATTCGCCGCCAATAAAATTCTCGTATTGTGCTTTAAAATGAACTTTTGAATCAGGTTGATTAGGATCGACGTAACGCATATTTATTTCCTTTGCTTATTTTCGTATGGCAAAACCGCTTCTACAGCTTTGGTATAAGGTACTTCTGCACCTTATTTGATTAATATAACTGGTATAAGGTTGGAAAAAGGTTGGGGCTAGCATGTTCACGATATTTTCATCCATTTTAAAAAAATAACGATTACAGCGGATGTAAATCATGAATTGTTGTGAGAATAAGGAATGATGACAAAACAAGATTTGATGGAAAAAAGGCACAATACTGATCAGCTTCGGCAAAACAGCAGTTTGTCTCCCTTACATGCAGAACAGCTGGGACAGAGTATTGCCAGCTCCTGGCAACGTTCATCCTCGGCTGAAATCCCGAAGAATCGTTTAGCAGCACCGCTGACGGATTTAAAAAAGACCACTTCTTCCTCAACTTTAGCCCAAGCCCTGCAACATTGTGCTCAGGATTTAAAACATATTGCCGAACAATCTTCTATGGTGCTGGCGGTCGGAGATATCGGCAGCACCATCATTTGGGCAGCTTCTAGCCCACAAATGCAAAGTGCCGCAGAAAGTGTACATTTTATTGAAGGTGGGCAATGGCGCGAAGAGCTAGTCGGAACCAATGCATTGGCATTATCCTTAAAAACTCAACAATCCAGCTGTGTCTTTTCCAGTGAACATTACATGTCCTCCATTCATGATTGGGTTTGTTACGCTGCCCCGATTATTGATCCCTATTCAAAACAGGTCTTAGGTGTCATTGATCTGTCGACTACATGGCCAAAGCATAACAGTTTAGCACTACTAGCTACGGAGCGCTGTGCTACGATCATCCAGTCGGCTCTACTAGAATGCCAGAAGCAGCGCCTGTTTATTCGAGCTTTTTCAGTACCTCAAGTGCTGTTTAATGGCAAGATGCTGGTTCTGACTCCTCGACAGATTGAAATTCTGACCATTCTAGCCTTATGTCCGCAGGGTCTGAGTCTAGATACATTGCATCAAGCCTTATATGGCGAGCGCAAGGTCAGTATGGGGACTTTAAAAGCAGAAATGTCACAATTACGCGATTTATTAGGTGGTATGCTGGGTTCCAGACCCTATCGTTTATTGGCGCATGTAGAGGCTGATTTTTTAATGACAGAGCAATCTTTAGATGCTGGGTATATCGATTCAGCCTTGAAATTATGTACCGGCGTATTTCTGGCCAAAACAGAAAGTCCATTTCTATGCGCTTGGAGAGATTGTCTGGAATCACGCCTGAGCGATGCCATTTTCAAGGCTAATGAAACCGATGTCTTGCTGAAACATGTGGCACATTTTCCTGAAGCGATTGATGCTGTAGAACGCCTGATTGAACTGATGCCCAAAAACCATCCCGTTCATCAGACTCTGTTAAAATATAAAAATCTTTAAAGCTGATGTAACTGTCGGTACAAAGCTAAACAGTTAAAATAGGAATATTCTGGAATATTAAGTATTATCCTTGCTTACTGTGAGTTTACTTATTAATTTAGACTGAACCTGATCCTAAAATTTTTATCAGTGGCTACCCAGTTTGCTGTTTGCCTAGATGCTTGATATCAGCTACGCTCACCTTCATGTCATTTGAAGGACGCGCAGTTTATTCCTCAGGGATCAAATATAATCGTAAGATAATACGCTATGAAATTTTATTTATGGCTAGAACGGGCTAAAAAAATAGTGGCATTTTTCTACCATGGGATTAATGTCGATATTAATAATGAAGGGGACTTCATAAAAAAGAAACACCCCCCGCTTTTATCCTCTTATGAAGGCAAAAGGATCAGCCAGGAACAGGAAAATGCATGTCTGCTCTTGGCACACTTCCTCAGGAAGTGAAACAGGGGCTGTTAAAAATGTAAGTCAGATACTTGGAGAGAATACTTACATTGAGGTACTACATCGCCGCTTTAAAAATATCTACCACTTGGGCATGGTTGGCTTTACGTGGATTGGTCAACATGCAGGCATCTTTTTGTGCATTTTCCGCCATGATGGCCAAGTCAGCTTCTTTTACATTTAATTCCGTCAGCCCAGATGGAATACCAATTGAAGCCGAAAGCTGACGAATGGCGCCAATCGCTTCATAAGCTGCTCCAGTTACGGTTAAACCTTCTGTATTCACCCCCATCAATTGGGCAATTTTGGCATAACGTTCAGGACAAGCAATCAGGTTAAATTCACAAACATGGGGGAGCAGAATTGCATTACAAACACCATGCGGCAAGTTGTAGAAGCCTCCGAGCTGATGTGCCATCGCATGCACATATCCTAAAGAGGCGTTGTTAAAGGCCATTCCGGCAAGATATTGGGCATAGCTCATGGCATCCCGTGCTTCCAGATTATCCCCATTCGCCACTGCCAGGCTAAGCCATTCGCTGATCATGGTAATCGCCTTTTCTGCACAGGCATCAGTGATTGGATTTGCTGCCGTAGACACATAAGCTTCTACTGCATGCGTCAAGGCATCCATACCTGTTGCCGCAGTCAGCCCTGCAGGTTTGGCCAACATAAGTTTAGGGTCATCAATCGCAATGAGTGGTGTACAACGCCAATCTACAATCGCCATTTTCACATGGGTATCGGTATTGGTAATGATACAGAAACGTGTCATCTCCGAAGCTGTCCCTGCCGTAGTATTGATTGCAATCAGTGGTGTCATCGGGACGGTACTTTTATCAATCCCTTCATAATCACGGATATGTCCGCCACCTGCAGTGACTAGACCAATGCCTTTGGCACAGTCATGTGAGGAACCCCCACCTAACGATACAATAAAATCACAGGCATTTTCATTATAAGCTGTAACTCCATGATGCACGTTAATATCAGTTGGATTGGGTTCCGCGCCTGGGAAAATATAACTGTCAACACCCGCCTCTTTCAAATAATTTGCAATATCATCTGCAACACCAAATTTAAACAGCCCCGCATCAGTTACAATCAGCGCTTTCTTGGCACCTAAATTTTGTGCTTTTATCCCGATTTCTTTAGCACAGCCCGGACCAAAAAGTGAAACACAGGGAATATAAAAACCGTTAGTTTGATCTGAAATATTTTTAAAAGCCATGGCGTGATTCCTTCTACCATTAATTGATTATTTTATCGGTGACCCTCACCGTAATATAAGTATTGGATGAAGTTAAAAAGAATCCTACCTACCAAATACCTACCAATTTAAATTTCTGATTCTAGCCAAAATAATGAATCTGAAATATTTAAAAGTAGGTTGGCAAGGTTTAGCAGATACTGGGTAGATTGGTTCAATAGAGGGCATGTAAGTAGCGCACTAGGCTGTTTACTACTTTCTGATTTTAAATAAATACTAAAATGCTTTATTCATTTTTAAGATAAAGATAAACAGTACAGGGCTTAGAAATACCCATAAAGCCACAAAGCTAATACTGGAGCTAAACTGGGTACGTAATAAAAACATCGCGACGAATAAGAAAATACCCGCAGTGAATTTAGTGTGCGTAGGAAAATTAGCTAAAAAAGCGTAACGAGATTTTCGGGTTTTTAGGATCTGCTTTGCACTTACCGCATAAAAACCAAAACAGCTCAGCCAAAGCAGACCGATCACTGCAATCCATATCATGTTGATGATTCCTGTTGCGTAACTTTTAGTTTGGCGTGAATTTTATTGACCGCCTTTTGCTGAATAGGGGTAATTTTCTGGTGTAACAATAGGGCGAGAAGTGCCAAGTTCCACAGCATCAGATCGATTCGCAGAAATGGCCAGTAAGTTGTAAAAGAATCAATATAATCATGGAAAATGAGATAATAAATATTGATCAGCGGCAGCATAAAAGCAGTACCAATCAGGATTTTAAGCTGAATTTTCCATAAATATTGCTGCGGTGTTAAACATGCCAGAATGAAACTGCCGAGCCAAATACTGAAAAAACTATAAATCTCATAATTTGGTGCACCTACAGGGATGCTGATAAAACGATTCGCATAGAGATAAGCCAGCATGGCAATCGGCAAGCCAAGTATCATGGTGATATTCAAGCGGTTCACCAAATAATGTCCGAGATGAAACCGCGCTGATTTTTTCTGAATCTGGCGTTTCAGACTCCACAGCAGCAGACCGGAGGCAATCATGGCGCAGCCCAATATGCCAGAGAAAAACAATCCTAAACGTAAAGCAGGTTCAGCAAAACGTGCCATATGCAAACCATACATGCCGGCATTGAGTGTGGCAATTGCACTTTCATTGCGTGTATTTTCAAGCAATTTTCCGGTAGCAGCATTTAAAATGAGCTGTGCCTGATTTCTGGTAATGGAATGATCTTTGAGCTGTGTTAAGGTTATGTGTGCCAGCTGGGTATTGGGCTGCTTGACCGTGATATTGTCAAATTCCGCATGTCCCCAGTGTTGCTGCGCCGTGCTAATAAAATGTTGAATTGGCAGCATCTCGGTTTTCACCGGAACCACAGAGTTGGCCAATACATTGACTGTGCGAATTTCTTCAAAATACTGAAAGGGATTGTCTGGATAGAGTTCTTTCATGCCGGAAGGCAGTACGATATAAAAGAAAATCGCCAGCCCGGTAAATGTCATGGTCAAAAAGAACGGCAGGGCAATCACTGAACTAACATTATGAAAATCCAGATAGGAGCGCTGCCCCTTAAATGCTCTTAAGGTAAAAAAGTCTGTCAGGATTTTTTTATGGGTAATGATTCCTGAAATCAGAGTCAATAACATGATAAAGGCAGCAATCGTCACAATCAGCCGACCAATGGTGTAGGGCATACCATAGAGCTGAAAATGAAAATTATAGAAAAAATCTCCCCCTTGGGTGGCCGAGAGGTTTAATTCTTTTCCTGTCGAAGCATCCAGGGTTTTGACTTCATAGCCACCATCCGCTTTTTGCCAGTAGACTTTATTCACAGGTGAATCTTGATTGGCGACTCCGATATACCAGTTTTGGGCGTCCGGTGCATGCTGCTGTAAATAGCTGTAAGCAGATTTTAAGGCAGTTTCCTGATTGACTTGTATTGAGGCAAATTCAGGCTGCATCCATATACTGATTTCATGCCGGTAATAGGTGACCGCGCCTGTTAAAAAGATCGCGAAGAGCAGCCAGCCAAAACTTAAACCTAACCATGAATGTAGCCATGCCATGGATTGACGGACAGATTTATGCATGGTTTAACCTATGAAGCGGGAGATGGTAAATAAGCTAAGGAAAGGAAGCAGGCTATAGACCGAAAGCTTTTTTAAACTCTGGATACAGAAGATGCCAATCACAAAACAGACATAAAAAATCAGGGCAATAACGGCGGCCAAATAGACGGATTCTGCTTTGGGCAGAAAAGCCTGTAGAAAGTAAGCCAGATCGAGTGCGATCAAATAACTGCACAAGTAGCCCATCCCAAAGCTCATGCCTAAGCGATAGAAAATGGCGAGTGGCTGCACTACAACAGACATCATATTTGGCCTTGAATAAATCTATACTGATGAAAATCTAAAAACTTAATAAACAAAACTTAAAGTCGTTACCAGATACTGTTTTTTATAGGCCTGCTGATTCAATTTTCCGGCCTTGTCTGCTTCTTTGCCAACTTCAATGACATATTGACCTTTCCATGGCGTGGCGATCGTAATCTGGCCTTGGCCGTTGGTGGTGTATTTTTTTAGCCAGAATTGCGGGGAAAAGACTGTGACTTCAACATCCGCAGCAGCTTTACCCTGATACAGTACCGTAAATGTATTGCTGTTGATCTGAGTCGGGACAATATCTAGTTCTGACTCTGCTTTCAAGTTTTGTCTGCCGGATTTGGCATGATAGCTCAACAATGATTCTCCATAGATCAATTCATGACTGAGCTGGACATCTGTCTGGCCTTGGGTCGCATAAAGCAAATGATCTTGTTGCATTTGAGGACTAAAGCTTTTTCTAGACTGAACGGCCTTTGCTTGATTAAAAGACTTCAAGGCACCTTGCTGCGTTTCTTTAAGCTGTTCACTATATTCACCAAAGAACGCATGAGTCTGCTTATCTGTATCACGTTCCAGCCAAAGCATATGCGCCTGAGCTGAAAGTGTCATAGACAGTCCGAGGGTCAGAGCGATCATTTTTTTCATTTGTTTTACCTGTTTTTGTGTATGTAGTGATGATTTAGCCCTGAACATGTCGTCAAGGCTAAGTTTGAAAATCAGTATTTAAATTTCACAGCAACGCTGTAATTTGCTGGTGCACCATAAAAACCTTGCTGATTCGGGAAATTGAACAGATATTTTTCATTGGTCAGGTTATTACCATTGGCTTGCAAGGTCATATGCTCATTCAGCTCATAGCTGGCCATTAAGTTCACGAGCGCATAAGCATCCTGCTCAATGATTCCAGCTTTCTGGGTAATCACTCCATTGGCGGTTGCTTCAGGCACATCTAGATAGGTCTGATCTTGCCACTGCACACCAAGGCCCAGTTTCAGTTTTGGAAGTTGCGGCACCTGATAGGTAGTTAAAAGATTAAAAGACTGGGTTGGATTGAAGGTACGCGCATCACCGCCATTGATCAGATCTTTCAGGCTAAACTGGGTATAACCAAAGCTTAAGTTTAAATGGTCGCTCAGTTGTCCCGCCAAGCCAAACTCGTAGCCTTGGGAACGCAGGTCACTGACCTGAGTTGTGCGTAAAGTCGGGATACCATCAGAATCACGAAGCGGATAATTACTTTGCTCCGTTCTGAACACAGCCATGGTGGCGGTAAGCTTGTCATCTAGCCAAGAACCTTTGACTCCGACTTCATAGCTTTCACCTTCGATCGGTTTGTTAATGCTGCCATCATCTGCTTTGGTGGTTTGCGGACGGAAAATCGAGGTATAACTCAGATAGCCTGTATATTCAGGGCTAAAGTTATAGGTCAGACCGGCATAGGATAAAACTTTATCTTCATCATAAACAGTATCTTTTCCATAACTACTGCCACTGCTTTCAGCCTGAACGTAGTTCGCACCTAAAAGCAGTTTCAGATCATCATTCAGATGCAGTCGGGTCGCAGCATAAAGGCTCTGGTTCTTCTGCCGGATATGCATTTCACCACTGGTTTTCGACATATCCCAGCTTGGTTCTTCGGGTGTAAAGCTGGCTAAATCTGTGGTCAGCGGATTGACAAAGCTGCCAGCATAACCCAATTCATCCAGACGATTTTTGGCCCAGACATAGCCCAATGAGGCTTCATGGCGTTGTCCCCAAAGCGGATAGGTGCCGCTAAAACTCAGGCTGGCTTGTTGTTCTTTATTGTCATCAATATACATGCCTGGGTAGAGGAAGATGCCTGAAGTGCCATTTGCGCCAGGTTTGCCGGACAGAAACAAGAGCTTTGAATCGCGTTGTGTACGTTTTTCATCATAGGTCAGTTTGGCTGTCCAGTCGCCACCCAGTTTTTGTTCAAGCTCGGCAAAGTAACTTTTAATATTGCTATCCCAGTGGGCCCAGCTTGGACTGTAATTATAATTCCGTGAGTAACTGAGCTGCTCGCCTTCAGTATTGATCAGTGGATTAGAACCCCAATTGACACCATTCGGCTTGTGATTGGTTTCGGTATAGCCAGCAGTCAATAGAGTTGTGTCAGTAATATCTGCCTCCACAACAGCACCTATGCCGTTTTTTTCCAGTTCATAACGATCCAGATAACTGTCGCCTGTTTGTTGATAGCCAAATACACGACCTCTGACTTTTCCATCTTGGGTGAGAGGAGAGGATACATCTACTTCATAGCGCTGCGTATTCCATGAGCCATAACTGGCATTAAAGGCTGTTTGAAGGTCGGATGTCGGGCGTTTGCGAATCATATTAATAGTTGCGCCGGGATCGCCAATTCCATTATTTAAGGCATTCGCGCCTTTGACCACTTCTACACGGTCAAACAAAAAACTGTCTGGATTATCATTATTATAATTATAGCCTTCGAGTGGAATACCAACGCCATCGACTAAAACATTTGAAATCTCGAAACCTCGGGCAAGGTAGGAGGTCCGTTCCGTTTCCTGATTGCTGACGATAATGCCAGGGGTATTGCGCAGTACGTCCCGGGTATTATCTAAGGCAAAGTCATCCAGTTGCTGGCGAGTGATGACATTGACTGTTTGCGGCGTTTCCTTGAGTGGAATATTCAGTTTTGAGGCGGTTGACGAATTTTGGATGATATAAGCCTTACTCTGTTCGGAGCTGAGCTCACTCTGTTCTGATTCCGCTGTAACTGTAATCGTCGGTAATTGCTGAGTATCATCGGCAAAACTTTGCTGGGACACTAAAATTGCAAGACTAAGAAGAGAAAGCTTAAATGATGGAGGAACAGTATAAAACATTTTAGTTAATGTAAATGATAATAATTATCAGTAATATTATTGTTTAATATCTCTTAAAGCAATCTCAATATAATAGGAAATCCAAATGAAAAATGAGTTAATGATAGGTAAATCTACAAATAAAAGTTTAATGTAAGGAGTAGGGAACAATAAAATATCACTGTTAAAAAAAGATGTTATTACCTTACTTTTGTGCTCCTGAACCAATTTGTTTATATACTGCACTATAAATTTTCAAATCCTCAATCTGGAGTGACTTTGTTGCATAAAGGCTTCAGAGATAGATCTTTTCTAAGTTACTCGAATTCAAGTGACAACTTGGGTATGAGGTCGACCTAATTCCGTTAATTTATCGCCTAATAATTTAATGCAATACATTTTGGTTTTGACCAAACTTCGCCGATGATAGCCTGACCATTTCTTCCATAGTGTCCTGCCTAAACATTTAACGGTTCGAAGTAATTCATTTCGCTCTTGCGAATGAACTTTTGTAATTTTCTAAGGCTTTGCATTTTTTCTGGAGGGAACTACCGCATATGCTTACCGGTCTGCAATGACTTGACGGCATTGCTTGGTGTTATAAGCCTCGTCTGTATAAACTGAATCAATCTGTTCATCCAACGGAATTTGATCAAGTAACTCCCCAAGGATTCGTGAATCACTCACATTATTCGTTGTGAGCTGAACTGCTCGTATTTGAAGAGTTTTAGCATCTATAGTGGGTATTGGTATGTTGAATGTAGTTCGGAAATTCTGTAATCGAGCCATGGCTTTGTAATAGGGTGGCCAGTGACATCACATATTTGTAGGCATTCAAGGCAGTTTCAGCTCGTAGTCCGCTCAGCATATTTTGTGCATCGATGACCTGTGTGGCGGTGCCCATATCTTCTTTAAAAGACAATTCTTGGATGCGTAAATTTTCCTGTGCGGCTTTCAAGTTTTGTGCCAGAAGTGCATCACTTTGCTGTGCACTGAGTGCTTCGCTATAAGATTTATAAATCAGATTTTCAATTTCTTGCTGGGTGCGTGCAGTGAGTAATTCTGTAGCAGAGCGTTTGAGTTCGGCAGCCTGAATATTCTTGTTTTTATCGATCCCGGAAAACAGGTTATAGCGTGCGGCAACTCCGACAATCCAGTTTTCATTTTGATCCAGACTATATTCGCCAAAAGCAAAAACATTCGGTTTTTTTGCCGCTTGCTGGGCTTTCACATTGGCTTGAGCCAATTGGGTATGCATGAATTAGCTCTACATGCTTTACATGTGGCACTGATGAAAGGCCAAGGTACACAATATTTATGGATTGATTCAACAACTCTGCCAATTTGTAAAAATCAACGTATTTAGCGTCATAAATCATTAATCCAAATTGCATCACATGGTAGAAGCTCAATGGGCTGGTTTTATGGCTGTAAATTACGTATTGCGATGAATCAATTTGGTGAAATTGCCTGTTCTGCTTTATCGAATGGACATGTTGCTGACATAAAAATGGTTGAGCAATTGGTTGCTGGTGTAGAAGCAAAACTTTACGGGGATCGAGGTTACATCAGCCAAGAATTAAAAATTAGATTGAAATATCAAGGTATTGATTTAATTATTTATCATCGAAAGAATATGCAGGCTATTCAACTTTGTGCATCAGATGAATATCACCTAAGACAACGCAATAAGATAGAAACATTATTCAGTTTATTGAAGGGGCAATACAATTTAGTGACGAGTAAAGCACGTAGTCTTCATGGGTTTCTGAGTGGAATTTACACCTCACTATGTGCATATCAACTCACTCATCAAAATAAGCCAACAATTCAAATTAAGGAATCATCGGCTTAAGCAGGATTCGAGTTAAATAAGCTTTCAAAATAGCTTGATACACTAAAGCTATTTTAAGCAGGCAATGAATATGAAAGAAAACGCTAAAGAAAAATAAAAAAAACAGCGTATGATTTACTCAATGGAATTTTAGATGATGCAGACAAGATGATCCGTAATGATTGGTCACGTGCCGAAATACAAGAAATTTATGACTTGCCTTTAATGGATTTACTGTTTCAGGCACAGCAAATTCATCGCCAAAACTTTGAACCGAATACTGTTCAGGTCAGTACTCTGCTTTCAATTAAAACGGGCCGTTGTCCGGAAGATTGTAAATACTGTTCGCAATCTGCACATTACGATACTGATCTGGAAATTGAAAAACGCGTAGAAGTACAAAAGGCGATTGCTGAAGCCAAACAGGCCAAAGCTTCCGGTTCGACCCGTTTCTGCATGGGCGCAGCATGGCGTAATCCGCATGAACGCGATATGCCGTATGTGCTGGAACTGGTGCAGGAAGTCAAGAAACTGGGCATGGAAACCTGTATGACTCTAGGGATGCTGAATGCCTCACAAGCGGAACGTCTGAAAGATGCAGGGCTAGATTATTATAACCACAACCTTGATACCTCACGTGAATATTATGCCAATGTCATCAGTACACGTAGCTTTGATGACCGCTTAAATACGCTTGATCATGTACGTGATGCCGGAATTAATGTCTGTAGTGGCGGTATTGTCGGCTTGGGCGAAGGCGTACAAGACCGAGTCGGTTTGTTGTTTGAACTAGCGACTATGCCGATTCACCCGGGTTCGGTGCCCATAAATATGTTGGTTCCTATTGAAGGCACACCACTGGCCGATGTTGAAAAACTGGATGTGATTGACTGGATTCGTACTATTGCGGTAGCACGGATTATTATGCCGAAGAGTTATATCCGCTTGTCGGCAGGTCGTGAATCTCTCTCTGACTCTGATCAGGCACTGGCATTTATGGCTGGAGCTAACTCATTATTTTCAGGTGATAAATTGCTTACTGCCCCGAACAGTGGTGAAGGTAAAGACAAAGCCTTGTTTGCTAAATTAGGCTTAAAAGCTGAAGCTGCCAAGAAAACAGCTAAAGAATTGGCTGTAGATGCGATGCAACCTGCTTAATTAATCGTGTAACAAACAGGGATCATTTCAACTTGAATTGGTCCCTTTTTTATTGGAACAGACAAAATGAAGATACTGATGATTACGGGTTGGGGGCTAGGAACAGCGGTCTTAACCCCGTTTGTAGAACAGTTGCGGCAGCAGCATCAAGTTAAAGTATGGGATATTTTCGATCCTAACGTAGAAAGTCTTTTGGCCGAAAAAGTCAGGCAGGCGAGTTCGTTTGATGTCTTGATGGGGTGGTCTTTGGGTGGACAGTTGGCACTTTTGCTGGCTAATGAAATCCAGCAACAATTGAAAATTGCCAAGCCAGTGATTTGCTGTATGTCAAATCCCTGTTTCGTGGCCAACGAAGCATGGCCACATGCAATGCCAGTTGAACAATATACACAATTTAAATCCTCCATACTGGCTGATCCACAACGCGGGATGCAGCGCTTCTGTACCTTGGTCACTTTAGCTGGCGCAGCAGCGCGTGAACGTGCAAAATTATTGCACCAACAGTTAAATAGTATTGATTTAAACTATCAGGTTAAGCATCTTTATCTATTGCAGCAATTAAATCTAGTGGATATCTTAAAAAATCATTCAGTCAAGATGCTATTTATATTTTCCGAGAATGATATGTTGGTTCCTTACAAAGTTAGTCAAGAATCTGTGTTTTTAACAACCCAAAATCTGAATTTGGTAAAAATACAGGGCACGCACGATGCCATCCTTTTTGATGCCAAGTTACTCGTTGAGCCAATTTTAAAATTTTTAGCCGATCTGGCTTAAGCAAAAAGAGATTGGTAGCTCTTGACGTTTCATTTTCAGATTTAACGCGCTAAGATCAGTTTTAGTTTTAATAATTGGGGTAAATTCTGTGCAGGACGCTTTTGATCAACAGCATATTTGGCATCCTTATACCTCCATGACACAACCCTTGCCATGTTACAAAGTTAAAGCTGCAAATGGTGCAGTCATTGAACTTGAAGATGGTACCGAGCTGATTGATGGCATGTCGTCCTGGTGGTGCACAATTCACGGTTATAATCATTCTGAACTCAATCAGGCCGTAACAAAACAATTAGAGTCGATGTCACATATCATGTTTGGTGGTTTGACTCATCAGCCTGCGATTGATGTGTCTAAACTGCTACTTGAGATCACGGCGCCTGAACTGGATAAAATTTTCTTTGCCGATTCCGGCTCGGTCGCGGTTGAGGTGGCGTTGAAAATGGCTGTGCAATATTGGAATGCACGTCAGCAACCACAAAAAACTAACTTTGTTACCACACGCTCTGGCTATCATGGCGACACCTGGAATGCCATGTCGGTTTGTGATCCTGTAACTGGTATGCATCAAATTTTTGGTTCGAGTTTGCCGAACCGTTTATTTGTTCCGGCCCCTCAAAGCCGTTTTGATGGGGCATGGCAACCCGAAGATATACAGCCACTTGAGCACCTGCTGGTACAGCAGCATCAACAGATTGCTGCCATGATCATTGAGCCGATTGTGCAAGGTGCAGGCGGGATGCGTTTCTATCATCCAGAATATTTAAAGCAAGCTAAGTTGTTGTGTGAAAAGTACGATATACTGCTGATTTTAGATGAAATTGCCACCGGTTTTGGCCGCACTGGAAAACTATTTGCTTATGAACACGCTCAGGTCACACCAGACATTATGTGTATCGGTAAGGCATTGACTGGTGGTTATATGACCTTGTCAGCGACCTTAACCACTCGCCATGTAGCAGAGACGATTTCAAGTGGTGAAGCGGGTGTGTTCATGCATGGCCCAACTTTTATGGCTAATCCGTTGGCCTGTGCGGTCGCATTAAAAAGTACCCAGCTGTTACTGGCTCAAGACTGGCAGACGCGTATTCAACAGATTGAAAGGACACTAGAACAATATTTACTGGATTTAAAATCCTTGGCACAAGTCAAAGATGTGCGTGTCCTCGGCGCAATTGGCGTGGTTGAGCTACATCAAACTATTGATTTGGCGCGTTTTCAGGCTGAATGTGTATGCCGTGGCGTCTGGATTCGTCCTTTTGGCCGTCTGGTCTATGTCATGCCGCCATATGTAATTTCAACACAGCAACTTGAAACTTTATTAAAGCATATGCGGGAGATGATTCAGCAGATAGAGGCAGTAGCATGAACCATCTTGACCATTTCCAGCAGCAGCTAGATGACTTGAAACAGCAAGGGCAATATCGCCAGTTTAAGTCCAATATTTCTAGCCAGCCACGATTGCAACTCAATGGCCAAGAGATGCTGAATCTGGCATCCAATGACTATTTAGGTCTGGCATCCAACTTAACGCTACGTGAAGAATTTTTTGACCTCACGCCGATGTCTGAGCGATATATGAGTTCAAGCTCTTCACGTTTACTGACAGGAAACTTTCCCAATTTTGAACAACTTGAAGCACAGATGTCACAGGCTTTTGGACGTTCAGTACTGCTGTTTAATAGTGGTTATCACATGAATATCGGGATTCTTCCTGCGCTCAGTAATGCTAAAACCATGATCATTGCTGACAAACTGGTACATGCCAGTATTATCGACGGGATTCGTTTATCTAAAGCTGGCTATGTGCGTTACCGCCATAATGACCTGCAGCATTTGACTCAGTTTTTAGAAAAATATCAGTCAGATGAATCTATCCAGCGCATCATTGTGGTAACTGAATCAATTTTCAGTATGGATGGGGATGAAACAGATTTAGCTGCTTTGGTGGCATTAAAACAGCAGTTTGCAAAAGTTATGCTTTATGTCGATGAGGCACATGCAATTGGTGTGCGCGGTGAACGTGGATTGGGCTGCGCAGAACAGTATCAAGTATTGGATCAAATTGATTTCCTAGTCGGTACCTTTGGCAAGGCTTTGGCTTCAGTTGGTGGTTATCTGGTCTGTGCGCCAGTGATTCGTGACTATCTGATCAATAGCATGCGACCTTTAATTTTTAGTACCGCTCAGCCGCCACTATGTATGGCCTGGACTAGATTTATTTTTCAGAAGGTAGAGCAGCTTCAGGCAGAACGAGTACATTTGGCAGCATTGGCTGTACGCTGTCAGCAGGGCATTCAAGACTTGGGATATCACTGTCCGTCAACCTCGCAAATTGTGCCGGTACTGATTGGTGAGGCAAAACGCACCATTCAGGCGACTGAAATTATGCAACAGCAGGGGTTTTATGTGCTGCCAGTACGTCCGCCAACGGTTCCTGCCAACACCTCCAGACTCAGAATTTCCCTGAACCAGAACATTTCTGCGGATGAGCTGGACGCATGTCTGCAGGTGCTGAGGAATTTACCGCGATGAACAGCAAACAGATTGCCCAGCGTTTTGCTCAGGCAAATCTCAGTTATGAGCAGCATGCGCTTGTACAAAGTGCCGTAGCGGCAGAGTTGATGCAGTTCATGCAGCAGCATGTAGCACAACCACATTTGCAAAGGGTATTGGAAATTGGCTGCGGTTCAGGGTTTTTTACCCGGCTTTTTATGCAGTATTACAGCTTTGATCATTTATTTTTAAATGATCTATATGCCGAAGTGAAGCAGCATTTCCCGGAAGCTGATCGGCTTTTGTGGGGGATTGGTAATATTGAAACCTTGCCACTGCCGCAGTCTCTGGACATGGTGCTGTCGTGTTCTGCATTGCAATGGATCTCGGATTTAAAAGCATTGTTGCTCAACATTGCGCAGGCCTTAAATCCCTCTGGGCATCTGTGTTTTGCCAGTTATACGGACAATAATTTAAAGGAAATTAAGGCACTGACCGGACAAGGCTTGGATTATCTGCCTTTAGCGGAGGTCTGTGAACTGCTTGAATCCTTAGGCTTTGACATTCTGCTGCAGACAGAAGAACAGATGACCTTGCATTTTGAGCATCCGAAACAGGTGTTACAGCATATCAAATCCACTGGTGTACAGGCGACGGCACAGGGGTTTCGGTGGACAAAATCGTCCTTACAGGATTTTTATACCGGCTATCAACAATTCCAAGATCCTAAAAGCAAACAGTATGTACTTACTTATCATCCGATTTATGTCATTGCACGGAAGACAGCATGAGCGCACAGATTTATTTTGTCAGCGGCATTGATACCGCAATTGGTAAAACCTTTACTACTGGTTTCTTGGCCAAAATTTGGAATGAGCAGGGTATTCGTACTATAACCCAAAAGCTGATCCAGACCGGAAATGTCGATATATCAGAAGATATCGAACAGCATCGTGCAATTATGGGTTGTGGACTGTTACCGGAAGACCAGCAAAAACTGACCATGCCGGAAATTTTTACGTATCCGGCTTCACCGCATCTTGCTGCGCGTCTAGATGGGCGAGCCATTAATTTTGAACAGATTCAGCAGGCCACCGAACAGCTGGCTGCGGGCTATGACTGTATTTTGCTGGAAGGTGCAGGTGGTCTAATGGTGCCCTTAACCGAAGAGTTCCTAACTATTGATTATATTCAGACACATAATTATCCGGTGATTCTGGTCACTTCAGGGCGTTTGGGTAGTATTAATCATACCTTGCTGAGTCTTGAGTTGTTAAAACTCCGCGGGGTTCAATTATATGCCATTGCTTTTAATCATGCAGATAACTCCAAAGATCCCTTGATCGCTGAAGATACCATTGCTTATTTAAAACAGTATTTGCAGCGTGATTTTGCTGATACGACATGGGTTGATATTCCAGCTTTAAATTTAGCCCTGTCTTCTCATAAGTAAGTGATCCGCTTGCAGCGAGGCTGATGTGAATGCTTAAATATTAAGGTTGCGCCACTGTAAATTGAATCTGATAGCCATATTTGTTTAACACCATTTTCATCAAATATAAGTCTAGCCCATGCCCATTTTGCTAGGGAGATTTATGCCAGAAACGCTGTTCCAAGTATGCATATCTTCAACCTTTGATTATCATTATGAATGATCAGCACACATGCAGCATAGCAATTGAAATGGTGTTTGCCTGTGCCTGCAATAGAGCATTGTTAAGTAGGTTTTTAAAGACGGTATCTAGTTCAAAATCGGGTAGGGCAATTCGGGTCAGGCTCGGTCAGTCAATTGTTAAACTGGGTTCAATTTCCGGATAAAGCGACTGTAAATCGGCAATCACCTGAGTCAGGAGCCGTGCAATTTCAATACTGTACTACATATCACTCAGTACTTGATCGGTAGAGGAAAGTGCTAGAAGCTGTTCCAGTAGCTGGGTACATCGGCGGATACCAAGGTGTACCTGCTGCAAGCTCTGTTGCAATTTGGGCGAGCTTGCCTGTTGTTCTGCCATCAGTTGTGCAAGCTGAATATGAGTTTTGATCGCGGTTAAAGGACTACGCAATTCATGGGCGGCGTATGAACTAAATACTTTTTCATTTTCCGGATTTTGATGCAGTTTATGTATTAAGTGCTTAGAGTTTTGGGCAAAGGACTGTACCTTGGAAGGCATTACTTTGGCATCTAAGGTTTTTAAATAGTGAGTAGCATCATTCACTGATAAATTTGGCTGACTTAAAAGGTTGAAACTTCATCTAAGGCTTTAAGCTCTCGACGAATAATCAAAACGATTAAGTCTATACATAGCAATAAAGACAAAATTATTGGTATTAATACCGATTATAAAATCTTTTTGAGCAATTATCCACGTAGGAACATCCGCTCTGCTGCCACCACTTGAATATCCTCACGACGTAACACATAACTGAGCCTCACCTTGTTGCTTTGTACTAAAGCCAACTACTTGGTGGCTTAAATCTTTCGGTGCACCTCGGGTTTTTGCTACCACATGCTGAACGACACTGACGTCAGAGTCAAATAAAGACACTTTATAGGCAATCAACTGCTCTTGATTGGTGGAATGAAGTTGTTGGGCTAGTACATTTTCATCCAAGTTTTGCATCGGCAGTTGTTGAGTCAATCGAGCGACCATTGGATGGCTGAATCAAACCAAATTGATGTATTTCCTTGACTGAGCAAGGCTTTATTGTAGGTAGATCAACTGGTTGTACGATAGATCTTGGGTGCAGACCTCTTCATTTAGAAATTATATTCCCTAAGAAGCTTTCAGTGGTAGGTTTGTGCAACAAAGCCTCTTGCAAATAAAGGCTATCAAGGGATTTATACATTGTATCCAAATAGTTTATGGCCATTAAAAGCAAAAAAGCACTAAAAACCAGATCTCGAGCTAAAACTTTATAACCAAGAAATCAATAAAAGAAGAATTGGAATTGAACAGGTATTTGGAACTTTGAAAACCTTCAAAATCCTTGCCGAGCGATATCGCAACCCTGGCAAAAGACTAGGATTAAGATTTAATTTAATTGTGGGAATCTATAATTTTGAGCTGAGTAAAAAGTGAATTATGAAAGAAATCTAATATATAAAATTTTAAGAGATTATAAAAATTGGTCATACCAAAAAATAAATTAAATCTTTTATATTGTGTTTTTGGGCTAATATTACTAATATCGCCAATACAAAATGCACATTTTATCTCTTAAACACTAAATTGGTCATACCAATTTAGTGTTTAAGTACAATAAACTGTTCAATCTAGTAGTTAAGCATTTCAAGGAGTAGACAATGCTTCAACAGTGGCAACAAATTTATGATCCTATAGGCAATATCTGGATTTCGAGTGCTATTGCGCTAGTTCCAATTATTTTCTTTTTTTTAGCGTTAGCTATTTTTCGCATGAAGGGTAGTGTAGCCGCTACAATTACCGTTTTTTTAGCCTTTCTGGTCTCATTATTTTTATACAAAATGCCAATTGGAATGGCATTAGCATCAATGGTCTATGGATTCTTCTACGGCCTGTGGCCAATTGCATGGATTATTATCGGTGCAGTTTTTATATATAAGATTTCAGTAAAAACAGGACAGTTTGATGTTATTCGTTCGTCTATTCTGTCAATTACAGAAGATCAACGTCTGCAAATGCTATTAGTTGGGTTTGCTTTTGGTACGTTTTTAGAAGGTGCGGCAGGTTTTGGTGCGCCCGTCGCAATTACTGCGGCACTGTTGGTGGGACTCGGCTTTAAGCCTTTATATGCGGCTGGGCTATGCCTGATAGTTAATACTGCACCTGTTGCTTTTGGTGCAATGGGAATTCCGATCATTGTCGCTGGGCAGGTTTCAGGTGTTGACACCATGGAAATCAGTCAAATGGTTGGTCGTCAGTTACCCTTTATGGTGCCAATTGTATTGATCTGGATCATGGCAATCATGGATGGTTGGCGTGGGGTTAAAGAAACTTGGCCTGCTATTTTAGTTGCCAGCTTATCTTTTTCTTTAGCGCAATATCTAACATCAAATTTTGTTGGGCCTGAGTTACCCGATATCACTGCTGCAATTGCATCATTAATCAGTTTAACTATCTTGCTTAAGTATTGGAAACCAAAACATATTTTTCTTTTTGAGGACAAAAATATACAGGTAGATGAAACTATTATCAAGCAAGCTCGTAAACAATATAGTGTGGCACAGATAGCCAAAGCCTGGTCTCCATTTCTGATACTTACAGCAATGGTGACGATCTGGAGCATCAAACCTTTTAAAGATTTATTTGTTAAGGACGGCCCATTAAGTGATTTAGTAGTTTCAATTAAAGTGCCGTATTTGCATCAATTGATTCAAAAGCTACCACCTGTCGTGCCTGAAATTAAAGATTATGATGCGATTTATAAGTTTGATTGGTTATCAGCAACGGGTACGGCGATTATATTGGCGGCATTGATCACGATTATTTATTTAAACATGAAACCTAAAGAGGCAGTTTCGACATTCTTTGAAACCGTGAATGAACTAAAAACCCCAATTTATTCGATTGGTATGGTACTGGCTTTTGCGTTCATTGCAAACTATTCAGGTCTGTCAGCGACGCTTGCTTTAGCACTGGCACATACGGGTCAGGCTTTCACGTTCTTTTCACCATTCTTGGGTTGGGTTGGAGTGTTTCTTACAGGTTCAGATACTTCAGCTAACGCATTGTTTTCAGCGTTACAAGCAACTACAGCACAGCAAATCGGTGTGCCTGAAGTCTTGTTAGTTGCTGCCAATACCAGTGGTGGAGTAACAGGTAAGATGATTTCCCCTCAATCAATCGCGATTGCTTGTGCAGCAGTGGGTTTAGTTGGTAAAGAATCTGATTTATTTAGATTTACAGTAAAACACAGCATTATCTTTACGGTGATGATTGGTATTATTGTGACCTTACAAGCTTATGTTTTCCCGTGGATGATTCCGTAAACGGGTCAAGGAAAAAAATGAAAGTCTCCGACAAAGTGGTACAGCGTTTACGTCTATTGATTGAAAAAAATAATGTGCAAGTCGGAGAGCGATTACCTGCTGAACGCCAACTCTGTGAACAGTTAGGTGTGTCTCGTAGCTCTTTACGTGAGGCGATTCAACAACTGATTACCGCAGGGATTATTCAGAGCAAAGCGGGTGCAGGCACCTATTTAAAGCAGTTGCCTGCACATTGGTCACAGTATCAAATCGTTGAGCCATTATCCGGTTTGATGGATCAGGATCCTGAATATCGTTTTGATGTACAAGAAGCTCGTATGGTGCTTGAAGGTGGTACAGCATGGTATGCCGCACAACGTGCCACACCCAGTGATTTGATCAATATTCGTCAATGTTTTGAGCAGATTAGCCATTTTCAGGCTTTAGGTGATGATGCCCACGCAGCAATAGCGGATGCGAATTTTCATCTGGCGATTGCAGAAGCATCCCACAATCTAGTGCTGATCCAAATGATGCGTAGTTTGTTTGATTTATTGCAAGACAACGTGATGTTAGGGCGACGTAAAGTTTACACCACACCACAACATTTTGAACAATTGCATGACCAGCATTTTGAGGTGATGGACGCAATTGAACGTCAAGACTCAGAGACTGCACGTAAGGCAGCTTGTGGGCATATTGAATTTGTTGTTCAACGCGTACGTATGATCGATGAAGAAGAAGCTCGTCGTCAACGTTCGAGTCGATTAAATAGGACATAAGTTATGATTATTTCTTCTGCAAATGACTATCGTGAAGCTGCGAAACGTCGTTTACCGCCATTTTTATTTGAATACATCGATGGTGGTGCCTATGCGGAATATACTTTAAAGCGTAATGTAGACGATTTATCAAAAATCGCTTTACGTCAACGTGTGTTAAATGACATGTCTGAGCTGAGCTTAGAAACGCAATTGTTTGGTGAAAATTTGGCGTTGCCAGTGGCATTGTCACCTGTAGGTCTAACGGGTATGTATGCGCGTCGTGGCGAAGTTCAAGCCGCGGTTGCCGCAGATAAAAAGGGCATTCCATTTACCTTATCAACAGTTTCAGTTTGTCCAATTGAAGAAGTGGCACCTGCGATTCAACGTCCGATGTGGTTTCAACTGTATGTACTACGTGACCGTGGTTTTATGAAAAATGCCTTGGAACGTGCTAAAGCCGCAGGCTGTTCTACCTTAGTATTCACAGTCGATATGCCTGTTCCAGGTGCGCGTTATCGTGATGCACATTCAGGAATGAGTGGTAAAAATGCTGCAATACGTCGTTATATGCAATCGTGTATGCACCCACACTGGGCTTGGAATGTCGGTTTATTGGGTCGTCCGCATGATTTGGGTAACATTTCGAAATATTTAGGTAAGCCGACAGGTCTGGAAGATTATATCGGTTGGCTGGGAAATAACTTTGACCCTTCAATTTCTTGGAAAGATCTTGAGTGGATTCGTGATTATTGGGAGGGTCCCATGGTTATTAAGGGGATTTTAGATCCTGAGGATGCCAAGGATGCAGTACGTTTCGGAGCAGATGGAATTGTGGTCTCCAATCACGGTGGTCGTCAGCTTGATGGTGTTTTGTCTTCTGCTCGTGCGCTTCCTTCAATCGCAAGTGCGGTCAAAGGTGACATCAAAATTTTAGCAGATTCAGGGATTCGTAACGGTCTTGATGTGGTACGTATGTTGGCTATGGGTGCAGATATTTGTATGCTTGGTCGTGCATTTGTATACGCACTTGGTGCTGCCGGCGGTTCTGGGGTAAGTAATTTACTAGATTTGATTGAGAAAGAAATGCGTGTGGCAATGACATTGACTGGTGCAAGAACCATTGCAGATATTACATCGGATTGCCTGGTCAAACTAGAGAAAGAGTAAGCGATTTAATTACTCACATTACTAAGGCTTTGCCAACTTTCCTTTGGAAAAAGAGATTCTTATCTAAATAATTTGGGTAAACAAAGCTTCCTTTTGAAAAAAACCAACCTTGGTAAGAGTCACCAACATAAAATACACTAAATAACATAATTGGTATGTTAGTAAACTCTATATATAACAGTTATATAGAGTTTTTATTTTGTGTGGTGTAATTTAATGTAGGGTGGGGTAATTTGATTTTTGGGCACTAATTTATTGTGATAATCAACAATAATAACCAACATACATATGCTTAATCTAAAGGTATTTTACTGACTGGTATAATTTTATGATGAGAGGGGTGTTGCCTGGGGCTACGGTTTCTGTTTTGCTTTTTGACGTAACACGTACAAATATAAGCTTTCTACTTTTTCACGTGCCTAGGGTGTGGTACGCAAGAATCGCAATGATGATTTAACACTTGGATCTATGCAAAAACATCTAACTTCAATTTTACGACTTAAACTGAACCGTACCGGGTTTGTCGGAGACCAAACTTTCTGAGATGAGACGCATTGCTTCGCAAGACGTAGCGAAGCGTAGTGATCCGATGAAAAACCTAAATATACCCCTGAAATCAGAGATAGAGCGGTTCAATTAGAACTAAACCCAACTATCGCAACACTGGGCTTTGGAGAATCTCGTCGTTTCTTAATTGCGTCGTAATAATGATTATCAAGATAAAATCAAAATATACAGATTTTTGTGTAAATCCTGAGTAGAATTCGACTTTTATTTTTTCTCCAGTAAAAAGGCATAGCTTTTCACTATGCTATTTTGCAAGGACGCTTTATGCTCGCGCTAGATATACAACATATTCGAATGAAACAACACGCCACTGATAAAGCACAAGCGTTGCAATGTCTAGTCGATATCTTGGTCGAAGACCAATTGGTTACACCTGATTATATTCATGGGTTGACCGGGCGCGAACAACAAAGTGCAACGTATTTAGGACAAGGAATTGCCATTCCGCATGGGACGCCTCAGTCTCGCCAATCTATTTTAAAAACTGGGATTCGTCTGGCGCACTTTCCTGAAGGAGTTGTTTGGGACGGTGAAAATAAAATTTATTTAGCAGTAGTGATTGCTGCGAAATCAGATGAGCATTTGCAAGTCTTACAAATTTTGACGCGGGCTTTAATTAACGATGTCGCTGATCAAGTGAAACAGGCTCAATCTGCAGAGCAAATTATTGCATTATTACAAGCCCAACCCGCATCTTTGGCATTGCATGAAAATTTAATCGCCACTCAAGTTCCCGCACTTGATGTAGAAGATTTGATTTGGCAGGCAACACAGTTGCTGAAACAGCAAAAAATGGTGGAGTGTGGTTTTCTGTCGGGTTTAAACCTAAACAGCATGATTCATTTAGGGGAGGGAGTGTGGTCGATCACTTCTAACCAGCATGTTTTGAGCCCAGCTGTAAGTTTGGTAAAAGCGGAACAGGTTTTAAGCCATCAGCAGGAAATGCTCAAGACTTTGGTGTGTATTGCCAGTAATGAGCAACTGGATATGCAACGGTTTCAACGGTTAATGGATATTTTGTTTGATACTGAACAAGTTCATACCCTTAACCAAGAACAAGATAGTCACCAGTTGGCGCAGTTAATTGGTGCTGAACTGATTCCTGATTGGCCATCTCGTCGTATTGTCTTAGCTAACGCTCATGGTCTACATGCGCGTCCCGCGACACACTTGGTCAATATGACCAAGAAATTTGCAGGGGATATTCTCGTTGCTGTAGATGAGGGGGCTTACGTTTCGGCAAAAAGTTTAACCAAATTATTAGCCATGGGATGTCGTCGTGGTCAAACTCTGACTTTTATTGCACAACCTGATACTGATGCTGTAGCAGGCTTAGAACAGATTATTGATGCAGTTCAACAGGGCTTAGGAGAAGAGGTTGAAGCTGTTGATCTTGTATCTCATCAGCACAGCAGTAGTGACCCAGTCGTAAATACTTTGGAATTAATGCCTTTTGAATCACATGGCGATACGGGTAGCTGCGGTATTGCGGCATCAACTGGCCTTGCTTTTGGTCCTGCACATGTGGTGAAGCCACATGAATTTAGTTATGAACGTCGCGGACAGAGTTTTAAAGCTGAGAATGAAAAGCTTGAAATTGCGCTTCATCAGGTGAAAAATAGCTTACGTCAATTCATTGCACATACTGAATCTACTGCCATTAAGCAGATCTTCATGGCACATTTGGAAATGCTGGATGATCCAGACCTCCTCCAAAGTGTACAACGCGGTTTAAAACAGGGGTTGTCTGCTGCTGCAGCTTGGCATGATCATATTGAAGTGGCTGCTACCGCACAGGCTGCACTTAGCGATCGTTTACTTGCAGAGCGTGCGGCTGATTTAAGGGATATTGGTGAGCGAGTTTTGGCTGTTTTGTGCGGTGTGGCCGATGTCACAGAACCCGAGCAACCTTATATCTTAATTATGCATGATGTTGGCCCGAGTGATGTAGCGCGTCTGAATAAAGATCGTGTTGCAGGCATTTTGACCGCGGTTGGTGGAGCGAGTGCCCATAGTGCTATTGTGGCACGTGCTCTGGCTATTCCAGCAGTCGTAGGTGCGGGTGTAGCTGTTTTAAATATTGAGAACCATGCCACAGTACTAATTAATGGGGATACTGGTGAGTATGTGGTCTCACCCGAGCAAAGTCAGATTGATCATGCCATTGCAGAGCGCCAACGCCAGCGTGAGTTGCGAGAACAAGCGGAACAGCATTGTTTAGAACCTGCCATGACACTGGATCAACATCAAGTTGAAATCGCAGCCAATATTGGCAAAGTGGGCGCTACGATACAGGCTGTGGCCGATGGGGCAGAAGCAATTGGTTTGCTACGCACAGAATTGGTCTTTATGTCACACAGCAGTGCGCCTGATGAGGCTACACAAGAAGCCGATTATCGGGTGGTGTTAGATGCTTTGGCGGGTCGTCCATTGGTGGTACGTACACTTGATGTGGGCGGGGACAAACCTTTGCCGTATTTGCCTATTGAAAAGGAAGAAAATCCATTCTTGGGCTTACGTGGTATTCGTCTGACTTTACGTAAGCCAGAGTTGCTACGTCAACAATTGGTTGCTTTACTTAAAGCAGCGGATAATCGCCCATTAAGAATTATGTTTCCTATGATTGGGCGGGTTGAAGAATGGCGAGCAGCAAAAGCAATTTTGGATGAGGTTCGCATACAGCATCCATGTGAAAACTTACAAGTCGGTATTATGATTGAGGTTCCTGCGGCAGCATTGTTGGCTCCAATTCTTGCTCAAGAAGTTGATTTTTTTAGTATTGGAACCAATGACTTGACTCAATATACTCTGGCGATTGACCGTGGTCATCCACTATTGTCTGCCGAAGCTGATGGCTTACATCCGAGTATTTTGCTATTGATTGATCAAACGGTTCGGGCAGCACATCAGCATGGTAAATGGGTGGGCATTTGTGGTGAATTGGCTGCTGATCCAAAAGCTGTGCCTGTATTGATAGGCTTGGGCGTGGATGAGTTGAGTATGTCGAGTACCAGTATTCCATTGGTGAAGGCGCAAATTCGTGGTTTGAACTATATAAATTGCCAACAGGTCGCACAGCAAGCCTTAAGTTGTGACAGTGCGTCTGCCGTACGTGCATTGGTGGAGTAATTACCGAATGGCTAAGATATTAAGCATTACTCTGAATCCTGCAATTGACCTCACCGTGCAATTGGATCAACTAAAAGTTGGCGAGGTCAATCGTCAGTTAACAGCCCAAAGCCATGCAGCAGGTAAGGGCTTAAACGTGGCACAGGTCCTTAAGGATTTGGGACATGAACTGATTGTGAGTGGCTTTTTGGGGCAAGAAAACCGTCAAATTTTTGACCATCATATCCAGCAAGAGCAATTTGATAACCAATTTATTTATGTTGCAGGTCAAACACGACAAAACATTAAAGTTGCAGAAGCTTCTGGTCAGATGACTGACATCAATGGCAAGGGCTTTTTTGTAGATACCTCAGCAAAACAACAACTATGTGAACGTCTATCTCAACTGATTTTAGAGGTTGATGTGATTGTGATTGCTGGCAGTTTGCCACAAGGTTTTTCTGCAGAAGAGCTTTCGACACTGATTCTATGGTTACAATCTGCGGGTAAAAAAGTCGCAGTAGATACCAGTGGTGTTGCGTTGAAAGCAGCAATTGCTGCCCATCCTTGGTTGATTAAGCCTAATACAGATGAGTTGACAGAAACCTACCATTTGCCAGCAGAAACGTTTGCAGAACAGCAGCATCTTTTTGCCAGTTTAAATAGTCAGATCGAACATATTGTGGTCTCGATGGGTGAAAACGGGGTGAACTGGCTTCACCGCACGCAAACCCTGCATGCTACTGCACCGAAGGTCACCGTCCAAAGTACGGTGGGTGCGGGAGATTCCTTGCTGGCAGGTATGATTCATGGCTTGTTGAGTTCAACTTCCCCAGAAGAAACATTGAAAACAGCAACCGCAATTGCGAGCAATGCTGTGACCCAAATTGGGTTTGCCCTTCCAGACTTTGCTGTTATTGAAGATTTGAAATCGCAAATCTCAGTCCAATCATTGAGTTAATACGATGCAAGAGATAAAACATATTTTATTTGTGCCACATAGTCCCGAGCAGCCGATTAATGCAGTGATTTTGGCCAAAAAACTGTCCAAAGCAGCAACAGCACTTGGTATTTCCAATGATGTGGCGACATCAGTTGAGCATCTCGATTTATCAAATGTTATTGATACGGTTGTTTTTGTTGGACAGAAGTCGGCAGATGCGACTCAACTGCGTGACAAGGTTGTGAAAGTCATTGGTTTGAATAACGCGCAACACGATGCGATCATGCTTTTGCAACAAGTTCTTGAGCATTCAGATGCTTTAGATGAAACTATTGCAGCCAATGTAGGGGTTACACGCTTTGTCGCCATTACAGCATGTCCAACTGGTGTTGCGCATACGTTTATGGCGGCCGAAGCCTTACAACAAGGTGCAGTAAAGCACGGTTATCAGATTGATGTTGAAACCCAAGGATCGGTTGGGGCTAAAAATGTTTTATCGGCAGAAAGTATTGCCAAAGCAGATGTGGTGATCTTAGCAACGGATATTGAGGTCAATACAGATCGCTTTGTAGGCAAACGCGTATATCGCTGCAGTACAGGATTTGCCCTTAAGCAAACGGATAAGACTTTTGCAAACGCAATTGCTGAAGCCAAAGTGCTTGAAACGGGTAAGCAAACAGCCACTAAGACAGAAAATGAAAACAAAGAAAAAACTGGAATTTATAAACACCTTTTAACAGGGGTGTCTTTCATGCTGCCGATGGTGGTGGCGGGCGGTTTGATCATTGCCATCTCGTTTATGTTTGGCCTCAATCCTGTTGAAGGAAGCTTTGCCGCATCCTTAAAGCAAATAGGTGCTGCAGCATTTACTCTTATGGTACCTATGCTGGCAGGTTACATTGCTTATTCTATTGCGGATCGTCCGGGTTTAACTCCAGGTTTGATTGGCGGTTTACTTGCAACACAATTAGAGGCAGGCTTTCTCGGTGGATTAGTTGCAGGTTTTATTGCAGGTTATATTGCGTTATTTTTATCGAAACAGCTTAAACTCCCAAGTAGCCTAGAAGCATTAAAACCAATTTTGATTATTCCACTATTGGCCAGTTTAGCTGTTGGTTTAATCATGATTTATGTGGTTGGACAGCCTGTTGCACAATTGTTTGAATTACTCACACACTTCCTTGCCAATATGGGGACGACCAATGCCATGATCATGGGGATTATCCTTGGGAGTATGATGTGTATTGATGTTGGGGGGCCAATAAATAAAGCGGCTTATGCCTTTACGGTGGGCTTACTTACGTCACAAACATACGGACCGATGGCGATTACCATGGCTGCGGGTATGGTACCGCCATTGGGTATGGCAATTGCAACTTTTCTGGCAAAGCATAAATTTGCCAAACCTGAGCAAGATGCAGGGAAGGCTGCTGTAGTTCTGGGCCTATGTTTCATCTCGGAAGGGGCTATTCCGTTTGCTGCCAAAGACCCGATTCGAGTGTTTCCATGCGCGATCGCAGGTGGTGCTGTAACTGGGGCTTTGGTTGCATTATTTAAATGTGAACTAGTCACTCCTCATGGCGGTGTAATGGTACTGATCATTCCGAATGCGATGAATTATCCATTAAAATATTTATTGGCGATTGCGATTGGAAGTGTGGTGACTGGTGTAGCTTATGCCGTGATAAAACAACGGTTAGAATAAGCCCTTCATAGAAGCTTTGTGAAAGCTATTTAGTGCAATAAATGAATATTTGCTCAATCCTATTTTGGACCAGTTGGAGAGTCTCTGCTTGAATTTGTCCAGGTAATAGGTCATGAGCGATATTGCTGAATCGGATTGCAACCTTACAAATCGAGCCAATAATTTCATCGACTTCTTGGACACAAAGTTCCGCTTCCTGAGTACCAAGTTTCACAAGAGCTTGTCGAGGAATATCCAGTGCCTTACCCATGATATCCATTTGATGATATCCCCCTGGTCCTTCACAGAAAGTAACATCATAGGCAGGGGCGAGTTTCCATTGCCCATTTTGGGACATCAGAAATGAAAAGTTTTTGCAATGATCATCTCGATTATTGAATACTACATTGAAAACAGCGTAAGCGTCCGCTGAACCCCATCGCTATTTTTTAATTTGAGTTGGGTTTCCAGCGGTGTGGCAGTAATTCTTCAATCTGGGTCACTTTATGTGTCGGCAACCTTTTCAGCACATCACTTAAATAGGCATACGGATCTAGCCCATTCAGCTTTGCTGACTGAATCAGGGTCATGACATTCGCAGCTCGCTGACCACTGCGTAGCGAGCCAGCAAACAACCAGTCCTTGCGTCCCAATGCCCAGGGACGCATTTGATTTTCGACCCAATTGTTGCAAATCGGTAGATTGCCATCATCCAAATAGCGACTTAAAGCTGGCCAACGCTTCAGAGTGTAATTGATCGCCTTGGCGATTGGAGAACTCGACGGCACCGTCAGATAATGTTGGTTGAGCCATTCATATAGTTGTTGCATCACCGATTGGCTATGTTGTTGCCGGTATTCGCGACGGTGTTGCGCTGTACCATCGGTCTTTTTCCTGAGTTCTGCTTCTATGGCATACAGTTTCTGAATCATCACTAATGCTTGTTCAGCGACCTGACTTTTCCCGGTCACATGCAGTTCATGGAATTTAAGATGTGCATGGGCCATGCAGCCCACCTCAATGATCTGGCCTGATTTAAAGCGTGCTTTATAACCACCATAATCATCACAGACCAGATGGCCTTGCCAGTCTTTCAGGAACTCTTCAGCATGCTTATCCTGAAAGTCATAGATCACCGCCTGAAGTAGATTGTACTGTGTGGTGGCATAGGCCCAGACATAACCTTTCTTCGGTTTTTTCTCATTCTCACCCATCTGCATGATGGTGACCGGTGTTTCATTGGCATGCAGCACCTGTTGCTGCAGTACAAGCTGTCACAGCTGCATTGCGTTGAGGCAGGTTCGTGCTCAATACGCAGAGTGAGTAGATGATCAGGTAGCGGTCGACGTTTAGGTTTGTTGGCTGGGGCTTTCTGTGTCGCTGCATCGGTTTTAGCTGCATTCAGCCGTTCCAGTTCCAGATCAACCGCGGCAATATCTTCTTCAACCGCTTCATCCCAGAGGTGGATTTGTTTGGCCGTTAAGTATTCATTCTTCTGGGCGAACTTATGCCGTTTAAACTGCAAAAGTTCATGCTCGTATTTTTGATTGAGATTAGAGAGAGATTTAACTTTAGAATCTAATTGCTGATTTGATTGTTCCAGTTGTTGTTTTGATTATGCTAAAGACTGATGCTGCAGCGCCAACTGTCGGATAAATTCCAGCAGGTGTTCATGGGTCAGTTGGTTTAAATCAGGCAGCATTTTCATGACTGCAGTATGGTTGAGATCATGTTTGGAGAATAGCAGAATGGATGAGTTCGATTTAGAGCATTGTTACCACTTGCTGCAGACCGATTCTTTGCCAAGTTAAACCGTGGATCAGTGCTTGTAACTGCTCCGGGCTGAGGGTCACGGTTTCATCTTGGTGAACTTTAGCCCAGTGGAATTTTCCCTGTTCCAGCCGTCGGGCACATAGCCAGATGCCCAGCCCATCATGCACCAGCACTTTCATGCGACGGCCACGCTTATTACAGAACAGATAAGCACAATGCGGTTTGATATAGCCAAAGGCTCTCAGCACCTGAGCCATGACAGTATCCATACCTGCTCGCATATCCAGAGGTTGGGTAGAAAGCCAGATTTCATCAATGCGGATCATTTGATCAAGCCCTGAAGTAAAAGCAGCAACTCCTTGGCCGATTCCACTGGCCATTCTATTTCGATCACCTGATCTCTTGCGGAGCATTGTTTCTGATGCAGTGGAATTCTGATATGAGCGACAGCATTCTTTTCCGGTTCAGGTGGCGGCGGTGCTTCTTGTTTGACTCTGGTGTCGGGTGAAGAATGACGGGAAGAAAGTCGGTCTGTGGAATGGAAGGGGTTGTGAATGACGAATCCATTTATGTAATAGATTGGCATTGATCTGATGTTGCATTGTGACCTTAGCCACTGATGTATCTGGCTGCAGGCAAAGCTCGACCAAGTGCTGTTTAAAATCAGTTGCGAAGATTCTGCGGGCTCTTTCTGTCGTTTGTTCAGTGTCTATAAAAGTGTCTAAGGCCATAAACATAATGTCCATTTAATAAATAATGGGCACTATTGGTATATTGAGAAAATAAGAAAAGTGGGGTTCAGCGGATGCTTACCGAAAAAGAGATCTACAGAGACCTCTTTTTATTTGGGCTTAATACGTGAAATTATTGATGAGTGTCATCTTCATTCAGAATTTGCCCTGTGTGCTTTGGTGTAATTAAAGGTGCAGTCGGACGCGGTCCTGTGTATTGCAAGCCGATACCCGCATAGACATCATCTGCTGCAACTTCGGTTTCAAAACGTTCTTTGTCTCGTTCTCGGATTTCTTGGCTAATTTCTTCAACATCACTCTGGTCAACACCCAATTCTTCTAAAATCGCACCGCCAAATAGCATTGCCGACTCGAAGGTTTCTCGAATCATGTAATCCACATTTTGTTTTGCTAAATGCAGCGCATGCTCACGGTCATAAGAGCGAACCAGTAACTTGGTTAAAGGAAATTCATGTTGCACCAACTCTACAATCTTATTCGTCGTTTCTTTGTGGTCTACGCAAACAACAATTGCCTCAGCCGTATCTGCTCCCGAGGCATGTAAAATATCTAAACGAGAACCATCGCCATAGTAAATTTTAAATCCAAATCTTTCAGCGTTTTGAATCATGTCGATATCATTATCAATGATGGTCACATCAATCCCTCGAGCAAGCAGTAATTGACTGGAGACTTGTCCAAAACGACCGAAACCAATCATCAATACTTTTCCAGAAAGTCCTTCGGCAATACGGATATTTTCTAAAGAAGTTTGTTCTGTAGTTTGGGTAAAAGGTTTAAATAGAATGCCTATAATCGGGGTCAAAATCATCGACAAGACTACAATCGCAGTCAGGTTTGAGCTTTCAACAGCACTAATGATTTGAGCACTCATGGCGGCAGCAAAGAGTACAAAAGCAAACTCGCCCCCTTGAGCCATCAGTAATGCGCGATCGAGTGCTTCGGAGTGTGAACTTTTGGTCATGCGTGCAATTAGGTAAATCATGGATGCTTTGACAAACATCAGCAGAAGTACAGCACTTAAGATTAACACCCAGTTATTTTTTACGACGTTAAGGTCTAGTGACATGCCTACACCTAGAAAAAATAATCCGAGCAATATGCCACGAAACGGTTCAATATCTGCTTCAATCTGATGGCGAAAAGTGGATTCGGAGAGTAATACCCCTGCAAGGAAAGCCCCCATTGCCATCGATAAGCCACTGACTTGCATCAGTAATGCTGCGCCGAGTACCACTAAGAGTGCTGCTGCAGTCATGACTTCACGGGCTTTGGCTGCGGCTAATAAGCGAAATAAAGGATTAAGCAACCAATAGCCTGCAGCGATTAAACCTGCAATTGAAATTAAACCAATTCCGATGCTCTGCAAACGCGTAGAAGTACTTTCAACAACATGATTCGGTGCGATAAAAGCGACAATTGCCAATAAAGGGACAATCAATAAATCTTCAAACAGCAGGATCGAGATAATTTTTTGTCCTCGTGGTTGAGCAATGTCTCCACGATCTCCCAAAAGTTGCATCACAATTGCAGTCGAGGTGAGTACAAAGCCTGCAGCACATACAAAACTCACTTGCCAAGAATAGCCATAGATCAAGCCTACCGCCGTTAACCCCAATGAACAGGCACTAATTTGTAATGCGCCTAATCCAAAAATTTCTTTTCTTAAACTCCATAAATACGATGGACGCATTTCTAGTCCAATCACAAACAGATACATCACAATACCAAGCTCAGCAATATGCAGAATAGATGCAGAATCGTAGAAAAACGCCAGTCCAAATGGACCAATAATTAATCCTGCAATTAAATATCCCAATACCGAGCTTAATCCTAGACGCTTTATTAAGGGGACTGAGATCACTGCCGCTGTGAGCAGTATGACAGGGGATAGAAGGCTGATAGATGTGGCTTCTGCACTCATATATTTCTCAGATTTTGTATGGGGTCTGTTGACATTTCAAGTATAGAATTTACCCGATAAAGGTAGCCAAATATATATACAGGCTTCAAGCTAATGCAACTGCACCCTCATAGCTACACCTTAGCTTATCATATGGTGTTGCTATTCCTCTGAACTGCTTTAACCTATAAATGCGTTCTCAACTAAGTATCTAATTTTATATAAATACGCCAATCTCAACTTAAAATAAGATTTTCGAATTGAATTGGTGAATGACCAAGCTTTTTATTTAGCACCACACAAATTGTATGCGACAGAATTTTACGAGTTATGCGGTGGGTTAAATGCCATAGATCTTTTGCCCTCACTTTCTGAATGTGAAAGCGATCTGTTAATTGACCAATCACTGTTTCAATCTTTCTTCGGGCTTTCATCATTATTTGCATTGTCTCTTTAGGTCTGAAATCTATCATGTTTTTTCTAAAGGGTGTTTGTAAATCAATACCCTGATATTCATAATATCGTTTCAATTCTGGTTTTAAATAGCCCTTATCTGCTCCCAGTAAACCGTAAATATCATTCGTGATTTCAGGTGCAACATCTCGCTCATCACAATGAGCAGGTGCAAAGGTATAACCCGTAATCATGCCTGAAAGATTAATGACGATATGAGCTTTGAAACCATCAAGTTTTTATGCTTTCTAGCTCTGGTATAACTACAGACAGGGAGTGGGAAGCCATCAATAAAGTGAATGTTATCTGAACCATAACGCTGAATGAGCTGTGCCATAATGGATTGACTGACATGCCACAGGTATGCACAATGTTTACAGAAATTGGGATAAGATCCTAATTTTGGAAACCATTCTAACCAATTGTTTTTGAAATACATCCAAATATTTTTGTCTGTATCTAAAACAAGAAATTCACCTACTATTTGCATAGTGATGATTTCTACATCAGTAACAGCAGGCGGAAAACCACGAGTTCTCAGAGGCTGAATAACAACAATGGGATAAAGCTGTTCTATGATTACATAGACAAAAATGATAAATTCTTCAATGGACATAACTTTGCTTTAATTTCTTGGTGGAAACTAAAATAGGGTTATTTCCTTTTTATTTCAATCACTTAAAAAGTTGAGATTGGGGTTTAATATATTGAAATATATTAATTATTTTTTTATGCTATCCAATCCATCACCAAACACCTGTGAGTCACTGACATTATTGGTTGTGAGCTGAGCTGCAAGTTTTTGCAGTGTTTCAGCATCTATTATACCTATGTGAAGTTTACGCTATTGTCATCGATATTCAGACTGATGTTTTTTACGTTTTCATTCACCTTCTCCTAAAAACCTCAAGCCAGTAGGGTCAATGAGTAGATGGAGACTATCGCGACTTTCTTGATAGCTAAGAAGCCTCCAGTGGTAAGTTTGTGCAACAGAGCCTTATTTAACTAAAAATTTTCTATTTAACTTATGTTTACCTAAAATCTAGTTTATAAATTATTTTTACAATATATTTATTAATTTCAATATTTTGAAGAAAAATAATAGAAATTTATAAAAAATTAGTTCATAAACTTATAGGATTTTTAAGAGCATTTATATGAATGACTAAGTACTGTGAAAAAAGAGAACTAGATGACGTTTAGATAAAATTTTCAATCAAATAATCTTATTGTTGTTATTTCTAGTCACATAGTCTATTTTTATTATATGAATTATTCTTCCTCACCCAAAAGACCACGTGGTCGACCAACCAAACACGGCTGTAACTATGCAGACACTAAAGAAGTTTTAATCCACCGAGGTATCGAGTTACTGACCGAACGTGGAATGAATGCTATGAGCTTGGACGATCTCATGAAATCAGTCCAAGTTCCTAAAGGGTCTTTCTACCATTATTTTGTAAATAAAGAGGCTTTTATTTTAGAAGTCTTAGATGCTTATGAACTTTATTTTGTGAAGCGATTGAATAAGTTTTTAAGTCAAACTGATCTTTCCCCACTAGAAAAGCTGCAAAATTTTGTAAAAGATGCGGGTGAAAAAATGCAAAAATATGACTTTAAACGAGGTTGTATTTTAGGTAACTTAGGACAAGAAGTGTCGTATTTACCACAAGAAATCATTGCCCGAATCGAAAATATCTTTAAGGTATGGGAGAAATTAGTTTCTGATTGCCTACATCAGTCAAATTCACAATATAGCCTAGCTGATTGCGATGAAGCTGCTTATCAGTTTTGGATTGGGTGGGAAGGTGCAGTTCTAAGAGCACGTTTGGTCAAATCAACAAGTCCCTTAGATGCATTTTATCGCTTGTTTACTTTAGCTGTAAAACAACAAATCACGTAAAAAGTTAATTAAAAAATAAATGCAGACGTCTGTATTTATTTTTTAATTAATTCTAGACAAGCAGTCTAATTAAATGGAGAGGAAGTTCTATGTACAAAGGTATTGTAATTACTAAAGATGAAGCAGGTTACACATCACAAATTACTGAGATTGCATCAAAGCCTTTACAAGAAGGAGAGGTTAGAGTCGAAGTCAAATATTCAACACTCAATTATAAAGATGCTTTAGCCATTACTGGGCGTTCACCAGTGGTGCGTAGTTTTCCTTTGACCCCAGGCATCGATTTTTCGGGTGTTGTGATTGAATCAAAACATCCAGCATGGAAAGAAAGAGATGAAGTTCTACTGAATGGTTGGGGAGTGGGTGAAAAGTATTTTGGAGGGCTAGCCGAGCAAGTCACTGTTTCTGGTGATTGGCTCATACAAAAACCTTCTGCTTTTTCTTTTAAAGATACGATGGTTATTGGTACAGCAGGTTATACCGCAATGTTGTGTGTCATGGCTTTACAAAAACATGGTATTAAACCAAGTGATGGAAAAATTTTAGTGACAGGTGCAAATGGTGGAGTAGGTAGTATTGCCATTATTATTTTGAATCATCTTGGTTATGAGATTACAGCTTCAACTGGTCGACCTCAAGAGTCAGAATATTTAACCTATCTAGGTGCGAGTGAAATTATTGATCGTATTGAATTATCTTCCCCAGGAAAGCCATTAAACAAAGAAGTTTGGGCTGGCGTAATTGATACTGTTGGAAGCCATACTTTAGCCAATGCATGTGCTAGTACAAAATATCGTGGTGCAGTTGCTGCGTGTGGTTTGGCAGGCGGAATGGATTTTCCAGCAACAGTTGCTCCATTTATTCTAAGAGGGATTACCTTATATGGAATTGATAGCGTGATGGCACCAATCGAATTAAGAAAAGAAGCATGGGAACGTTTAGCTACAGAATTAGATCAAACAAAATTAGAAAAAGTTACGACTGAAATTCAGTTAACAGATGCTTTAAATATTTCAAATGAAATTTTAGATGGAAAAATTCGAGGTAGAGTTGTTGTACAGATATAGTTCAACAAAATGAGTTGTGGGACTGTTCTAAATTTTGTGTAAGTACTTAATTTTCATTTATCCTACTGAGGATAATAAAAAGAGGTACTTCACATGGATGAAGCTACAATCAAAAGTATGGCAGCTGAATTAGCTAAAGGTTTAAAAACTCCTGAAGATTTAAACCAAATGACAGCCATATTTAAATGTATTAGTTTAGCAATGAATTGTTTTACGATTCAGTTCGATGATCGATTAAAAGATCATTTATAAAAAATGGGACTTACACAAAATAATTTACAGGCTCGTAGAAACATGAAAATACATTCTTTTGGTGAACACAATAACATTACTTTATCTAATAATTGTATTGAAGTTCGAGGTGCACGTGAGCATAACCTTAAGGATGTAGATGTTTCTATCCCAAGAAATGCACTTGTTGTTTTCTCAGGTGTATCGGGTTCAGGAAAATCATCACTTGCTTTTGGAACTATTTTTGCTGAAGCACAAAGAAGATATTTCGAATCTGTTGCACCTTATGCAAGACGCTTAATAGATCAGGCCGGAGTACCAGATGTTGATGCTATTGATGGTCTACCACCAGCAGTAGCATTGCAACAACAACGTGGTGCAAGTAATACCCGTTCTTCTGTTGGAAGTGTAACAACTTTATCAAGTCTCGTGCGAATGATTTATTCGCGTGCTGGTGCATATCCTGCCGATCAGCCAATGTTATATGCCGAGGACTTTTCACCGAACACTCCTCAAGGTGCTTGTCCTACCTGTCATGGTTTAGGTCACATTTATGAAGTTACAGAATCGACAATGGTTCCTGACCCAACACTCAGTATTCGTGAGAGAGCTATCGCACCATGGCCACCTGCTTGGCACGGGCAAAACTTACGCGATATCCTAGTAACCCTAGGGTATGATGTTGATCGACCATGGAAAGATTTACCGCAATCGGATAGAGACTGGATTTTATTTACTGAAGAAACCCCAACAGTTCCTGTCTATGCTGGTTTAAGCCCCGCTGAGACTCAATCTGCACTTAAACGTAAACTAGAACCCAGCTATATGGGCACTTTCACTGGTGCTCGTCGCTATGTCCTTCATACTTTTGCTAATACCCAAAGTACGTTGATGAAAAAACGTGTTTCACGTTTTATGGAAGGAAAAATATGCCCTTCCTGTCATGGTAAACGCCTTAAACCAGAAGCCTTATCTATTACCTTTGCTGGAGTAGATATTGGTGAGTTTATGCAACTTTCTTTGGATAAGTTAACTTGCCTGCTTGAGCCCATTGTTCTTGGCAATTTCGACGCTCATGATGCTGGAGAAAAGACTAATAATAAAGTAACCCAACTTGATAGATCTGAACGAGCAACAACAGGTAGAGCAGTGCATTCTGTATCTCCAGATGTAAGACGTACGTCAGCACTTTCAGATGAAAAGAAAATTGCTGCCCAGCGTTTAGCAAATGGTGTGGTGGGGCGTTTAAATCAATTACGCCAGTTAGGTCTTGGTTATCTAACATTAGATAGAGCCACACCGACTCTTTCAGCGGGAGAGTTACAACGTTTGCGTTTAGCAACACAATTAAGTTCTATGCTATTTGGTGTAGTTTATGTACTGGATGAACCGTCTGCTGGATTACATCCTTCAGATAGTCAGTCATTATATGATTCTCTCGATAAATTAAGAGACGCTGGAAACTCCGTATTTGTTGTAGAGCATGATTTAGAGCTCATGCGTCGTGCTCAATGGTTAGTGGATGTTGGACCAGATGCAGGAGAGCAAGGTGGTAATATTTTATATAGTGGAGTACCTCAGGGTTTAAGTGAGATTTCAGCTTCACGTACTGCAAGTTATTTATTTAATAAAATCCCAGTTACTCAAAGTTATGGACGTACACCCTCTGGTTGGCTTGAACTTAACAATATTTACCGACATAACCTGCATAATATTGATGCTCGTATACCTCTTGGTGTACTTACAGCAGTTACAGGTATTTCAGGTTCAGGTAAATCTAGTCTCGTTTCTCAAGCTTTACCCGAGTTAGTACTTTCATATTTAGGCAATGAGTCTGAAACTGAAAACAATAATGAAAATAATCCTTTAAATGAAGGAATGTTGGTTAACGAGGTTACACAGGGTTCTCTGGCTGGTGATGTGGAGGCTATACAGCGTCTGGTACAGGTTGATCAAAAACCAATTGGCCGTACTCCACGTTCTAATCTGGCAACTTATACGGGTTTATTTGATCATGTTAGAAAGTTATTTGCTGGGACTCCTGAAGCTCGCCAAGCTCATTATGATGCTGGACGTTTTTCGTTTAATGTGGCTAAAGGGCGATGTGAAACTTGTGAAGGTGAAGGCTTTGTCAGTGTAGAGTTATTGTTTATGCCAAGTGTATATGCCCCTTGTCCGACATGTCATGGTGCTCGATATAATGATGACACTCTGAAAATTCGCTGGAATGGACGTAATATTGCTGAAGTATTAGGAATGACCGTCAATGAAGCACGTGATTTTTTTGATGGAGAGGTCTCGATTGCTCGTTCACTACAATTATTAAAGGAAATTGGCCTTGGTTATTTACGTTTAGGGCAACCAGCGACTGAACTATCTGGTGGAGAAGCGCAACGTATTAAATTGGCGACCGAGCTGCAACGCAATCAGCGTGGAAATACACTGTATATACTTGATGAGCCAACTACAGGTTTGCATCCATCAGATGTAGATCGATTGTTAGTTCAATTGCAGCGATTAGTCGATGCGGGTAATACCGTGGTTATGATTGAGCATGATATGCGTGCCGTTGCACAAGCAGATTGGGTGATTGATGTGGGACCAGGTGCTGGAAATGCTGGTGGGAATATTGTTGTGGCAGGAACACCAAAACAAATAACAGAAAATCAAGATAGCCGTACTGCTCCATATTTAGTTAATGAGTTAGTGAGTCGTGATACTAAACGTTGATATTGCGAGTGGGTAGAATAAATCCTTAAATTAAAAGCCTGTAAAATCAATCAGATATTTTTTGTTTTAGGTGGTGTGTGAGCATGAAATCTAAAAGTTTTTTTCAACTAAGGGCTTTGTTGCACAAACGGTAATCCTCCCATAAATAACTGAAGTTAAAAGTAGAGGTTAAGCAGCCATTAGAGGTGGCCTTCCTTTGTTTGCTTGGTGTGGTCTTTCATGGTTGTAATGCCACAGCCAGTTTGTTGCATAATCTTGTACTTCATCCAAAGTATCAAATAAATGTTTGCTCAGCCAACTATAACGTATAGTCCGATTATAGCGTTCAATATACGCATTCTGCTGTGGTTTACCTGGTTGAATATATTCAATACGAATACCTTGTTCAGTTGCCCAGCGTACAAATTCGTGACTGATAAACTCCGGGCCATTGTCACACCGAATAACTAACGGTTTTTCTCGCCATTCCAATAACTGATTCAATGTGTGAATAACCCTGATCGTGGGTAATGAGAATTCTGCTTCAATAGTCAAACCTTCTCGACGGTAATCATCAATCACATTCAACAATCGGAACTTACGACTATCGATCAGATGGTCATGCATAAAATCCAGTGACCAGACCTGATTTGCCCGGATCGGCTCTTTCAGTGGTTCTGGTGCATGCCGTTTTAGTCTTCTTCTCGGTTTAATGCGCAGATTCAGTGCTGACTCACAGTAAATGCGATAAACACGTTTATGATTCCAAACATGGTTTTCAACATGACGTAGATAAGAGAAACACAGACCAAAACCCCAATCTGTATTTTCTTCAGTGAGCTCAATGAGCTGTTCTGCAATTAATGTATTGTCATCGTTTAACTTGGATTGATAACGGTAGCAGGTTTCACTGATACTAAATGCTCGGCAAGCCAAACGAATGCTAATCGCATAGTGGGCAACTGCCTGTTGTGGCATCTTACGTCGGCAAGATGGCCTCACCACTTTTTTGCCATCGCTTCCTGAATGATCTCTGCCTTTAAGCGTTCCTCAGCATACATCTTTTTAAGTCTGGTATTTTCTGCTTCCAGTTCTTTGAGTTTTGCCATTAATGATGTATCCATACCGCCATATTTGGCACGCCATTTATAGAAGGTCGCATTACTCATACCGTGTTCACGACAAAGGGCGGCTACAGGTGTGCCAGACTCCCCCTGTTTCAAAATGGACATGATCTGACTGTCAGTAAATTTAGATGTTTTCATGCAGAATCTACTGCCTATACTTTAAGAGAAAATTCTACTTTTAGGTCCTATTGTTTTTAGGAGGGATTACTGGGTACAAACATGGACATGATGAATCCAGATCAAACAAAAGAATAATTTGATTTTCGTTTGAAACTTTCTTTTCCAAATGAAGTGTTTTTAAAGCAAACATAGTAAAGTTTATGAAGTATTCTTGAGGTCAACATATTATATTTTACAAATGAAATTGAAATTATTTAAGTTATTGAATTTTCGTTTAATAAAAGAAGATATGAAGTTATTATCAGGTATAAGTCATTTAACATAATCAATATTATACGAAATCAGTGTGTTAGAACCCATTTAAAGTGTCTATATTCTCACCAATAAAAATGTCTGGTTTATGATGGTTTTTATCACCATGGACTGGATATAAAATAT